>CAJONB010000001.1 GCA_905235715.1 uncultured Ruminococcus sp.
CGCCTGCCCAGCCTTCGCCGTACATCACGATACGGGAATCGATCTCGTCCATGTCGTCACGGATCAGGTTCATGGTCTCGATATCGTGGCACGCCATCAAATCAAAGCGGAAGCCGTCGATATGGTATTCCTCAGCCCAGTAGGTGAGGGAATTAATCATATAGTTGCGGAACATGACCTTATCGGAGGCGGTGACGTTGCCGCAGCCCGAGGAATTGAGAAACCTGCCGTCCTGCATACGGAAGTAGTAGCCCGGTACAGTCAGCTCAAAGGGTGAGGTCGCGGTCTCAAACACATGGTTATAGACGACATCCATAATGATGCCGATTCCCTCATCATGCAGCGCCTTGACCATTTCCTTAAATTCGCGGATACGTACCTCGCCGTGGTAGGGGTCGGTTGAGTACGAGCCTTCGGGTACATTGTAGTTGACAGGGTCGTAGCCCCAGTTATAGTCTACTCCCGTGACCTCATTGACGGAGCCGTAGTCAAATACGGGATTGAGCTGGACGTGGGTCACGCCTAGCTCTTTCAGATAGTTGATGCAGGTTGGGTAAGACGTGAACGGAATCACGGTGTTCTTCTCAGTAAAGGCGAGGAACTTGCCCCTGTGCTCCTTGCTCACACCCGACGTGTCGGAGGAAGAGAAGTCGCGGACGTGTACCTCCCAGATAATCGCGTCGTTCGGCTTTTCGGGCAGGACATGACGGTCGTTTTCCCAGCCCTCGGGATTTGTCCCGGCAAGGTTGACGACCATCGAGCGCTGAGAGTTGATACCGACAGCCTTGGAGTAAACGTCCTGTGTTTCGTGCGTGCCGGAAGCGGTCTTGACGACATAGGTATAGTAGATTTTGTCGAGATCGCCCTCAATCGTCGCGCTCCAGACACCGTTGCTTTCGTCGAGTACCATTTGCTTGATACCCAGCACCTGTGCGTTCTCTTCATGGAAGGAGCCGGTAGTGTAGAGCTTTAAGAGAACCTGCTCCGCCGACGGCGCCCATACCTTGAAAACGGTGCGTTCAGGCGTGTATGTAAAGCCTAAGTCGCGTCCGTCGTAGGTTTTGTATATTTCCTTTTTATTGGAATAATATGCAGTTGTTGCCATTATCATACCCTCATAACCATTAGTATTCACAAGCTCTTTTATTTTATCACGATAAAGCGAATAATTCAACAACAAATTTGTTAGATTATTAACAATATTTGTATTTCTTGTAATTTAATAAAAAATCGCGTATGAATTGTCAAATTCTGTCAAATTTGTTCATAGGTAAAATTTTCCTCAATTCATAGTATGTGAGAGCAAAGTGAAGAGTGATGAGTTGAGGCTTTGTAGTTGGTAGTTGGTGGTTAGTGGTTGAAAGTTGTAGGGCGGGCTTGCTACCAACTAATAACTACCAACTACCGACTCACTGCTAAACGCCCCTGCCCTACGATACAGGCTTCTGCGATTACTGTGACATTTCATCCGTTTTCTGTTTACAACGCGGGTTTCTTATGCTATAATAAATTGAAAATTTGTATTTCTTATTTCTTATTTCATTTGAGGTTTATTATGTGCGAATCAACAACAACTGCCGACAACAGAAATGATATATCCCGATACAAAATGCGCGAGCAGGCGTTCATTCTCAGCTTTGAGATGCTGTTCTCTGACACCGATATCGACGAGCTTGCCGATAACGCGGGGGACGCAAGGGACGAGTTTCTCAGCGACTACGCCTTAAACTGCGCGAAGGGAATCCGCGCGCATCAGGATGAAATCGACGCCCTTATCGGCGAGAACCTGAAGCAGGGCTGGAAAATCAGCCGTATATCCAGAGTGTCGCTGGCTTTACTGAGGCTTGCGGTTTACGAAATGCTGTACTGCGACGAGGTTCCCGTTTCCGTTTCCATCAACGAGGCTGTCGAGCTTTCGAAGAAGTACACCGTCAAGGACGATTCCGCCTTTGTCAACGGCGTTCTCGGCTCGGTTGCTAAGACGCTATGAGCGTATATCTCGGCATTGACACCAGTAACTATACCACCTCCGTCTGCCTGTATGATACCGCGGACGGCAGTGTGATTCAAAAGCGCAGACTGCTCCCCGTCAGAGAGGGCGAGGTCGGACTGCGCCAGAGCGACGCGGTGTTCCATCATGTACAGCAGCTTCCCGAACTGTTCCATCAGGCGTTTGCGGAATATGACGGAGAAATCAAGGCAATCGGCGTTTCCACTGCTCCGCGTGCCGTCAAAGGCTCTTATATGCCGTGTTTTACCGTCGGCATAGAGGCGGCGGAAATCCTGTCGGAAGCGATGCGCCTGCCCGTGTACCGCTTTTCTCACCAGCAGGGTCATATCGCGGCGGCGCTGTACAGTATTAACCGACCGGAATACATCCAACAGCCGCATATCGCCTTTCATGTCAGCGGCGGCACCACCGAGGCGCTCGCCGTGAATACGGACGGCGGCTTTCTCTCTACCCGCCTGATTGCGAAAACGCTTGATTTGAACGCGGGTCAGCTCATTGACAGGGTAGGGGTGATGCTCGGATTGCGCTTCCCCTGCGGGAAGGAGCTGGAGAAGCTTGCGCTGGAATGTGACGAGGGGATTCGTCCCAAGGCGACGCTCAAGGGCTGCGACTGCTGTCTCAGCGGCGGCGAGAATCTTGCGAAAAAGTACCTCGCCCAAGGGAAATCCCCCGCTTATGTCGCGCGCTTTACGATTGAATTCATCCGCGCGGCGATTGAAAAAATGACCCTTAAAATCCGTGAAGAATACGGCGACCTGCCGTTTGTATACGCGGGCGGCGTGATGTCCGACAGCATTATCCGCGACAGCCTTACTGCGAAATATGACTGCCTTTTCGCGCTCCCCGAATATTCGTCCGATAACGCCGCGGGTATCGCAGTACTCGCTTCCGTAAAGGATAACGCATGATGAAACCAAAGGTATTTACCGTTTCACAACTGAATTCCCGCGTGGCGGAGCTTGTGGAGACCGCCCCTGATTTACAGATGATTTTCATTGAGGGCGAGCTGTCCAATCTCAGCCCGAACCGCTACAGCGGACATCTGTACTTTTCGCTTAAGGACAGCAAGAGCGTTGTACGCGCCGTGATGTTCAAAAGCAATGTGCAGCGACTGCGCTTCGCTCCCGAGGACGGCATGAAGGTGATTATCCGTGCGCGCGTTGTCGTCTACGAGCCGTCGGGGCAGTATCAGCTTCGTGTGGAGGATATGCAGCCCGACGGGGTCGGCGTGCTGGCAATGCAGCTGGAGCAGCTCAAGAAAAAGCTCGGCGCAGAGGGGTTGTTTGACCCCGCGCATAAGCAGCCGATTCCCAAATCACCCAAGACTGTCGGCGTGATTACCTCTCCGACAGGTGCGGCGGTACAGGATATTATCAACATACTCACCCGCCGCTGCCCGCAGGCGCAGATTGTCCTTGCACCCGTCATGGTGCAGGGCGATACAGCTCCCGAACAGCTGGTTCGAGCGGTAAACACGTTTTCACACTATAACGCCGCGGATGTGCTGATTATCGGACGCGGCGGCGGCTCGATGGAGGATTTGTGGGCGTTCAACGATGAGGGACTTGCCCGCGCGATTTACGCCTGCCGAATCCCCGTGATTTCCGCAGTCGGTCACGAAACCGACGTGACGATATGCGATTTTGTCAGCGACCTGCGTGCGCCGACTCCCTCGGCTGCGGCTGAGCTTGCCGTGCCGAATATCGCAGACATCAGAATGAAATATGACGCGATGCTCCGCCGTATACAGGCGTGCATGAACCGGAAGCTCGCCCTGCGCGACAGGGATTGCACCCGCCTGAAATCCCGCGCCGACGCGTATTCTCCCGTAAGGCGGTCGGAAACGAACCAATCGCGGATGGACGCGCTGTCCGTGCGCGCACATAATGCGGTGCATAACCGTTATCAGCAGAGAGCGTCGCTGTTACAGGAGCTTTTTGCAAAGTCGGAAGCCCTCGACCCCCGCGCGGTGCTCGACCGCGGCTTCGCCTACATTAACCGCGACGGCGAAGCAGTCACGTCCGTCGCGGAGCTGCAAGCGGGCGATACCCTGAATATCTTGTTCAAGGACGGCTCCGTCAGCGTTACCGTCAACGAAACCTAATAGAATAAGAGGAAATTATGTCATTTACACACCTGCATTTACACACCGAGTACAGTCTGCTGGACGGCGCGTGCCGTATTCCGCTCCTTGTCAAACGCGCCAAGGAGCTGGGTCAGGACGCGCTTGCCGTCACCGACCACGGTGTCATGTACGGTGTGATTGATTTTTACAGGGAATGTTTGAAGCAGGGCATCAAGCCCATCATCGGCTGTGAGGTGTATGTCGCCCCGCGCACGCGCTTTGACAAAACCTTTGAGCTTGACCGCGAGTATTATCACCTGATTCTGCTGTGTGAGAATAACACCGGCTATCAGAACCTGATGAAGCTCGTGTCCCTCGGCTTTACCGAGGGCTTTTACAGCAAGCCGCGCGTTGATTACGAGCTGCTCGAGAAGTATCACGAGGGCTTGATCTGCCTGTCCGCCTGTCTTTCGGGCGAGGTTCCGAAGCACCTGCTTGCGAATGATTATCAGGGCGCAGTAGAAAAAGCGCGCCTGTATCAATCCATTTTCGGGCAGGACAACTACTTTATTGAGCTGCAAAATCACGGTATTCCCGAGCAGCAGGAAATCAATCCCGCTCTGATTCGCGTCGCGCGTGAAACCGGCGCGGGTCTTGTCGCGACCAACGACTGCCACTATATCCGTCTGGAAGACCACAGTATGCACAATATCCTCTTGTGCATCCAGACCAACCATACCATTCACGATGATAACAAGGCGGAATTCAAAACCGATGAATTTTACCTCAAAAGCGAGGAGGAAATGCGCGCGCTCTTTGAGGGAGTAGATGAGGCAATCGACAATACCGCGAGGATTGCAGAGCGCTGTCATGTGGAAATCGAGTTCGGCAACCGCAAGCTGCCCGACTTCAAGACCCCGAATAACGAGGATCATTACGAATACTTCCGCCGCAAATGCTACGACGGCTTATACCGGAAATACGGAGAAGCTCCCGATCAGGCGATTATCGACCGTCTGGAATACGAGCTTGGTATCATCCGCAGGATGGGCTTTGTCGATTACTTCCTGATTGTCAACGACTTTATCCAGTACGCGAAAAGTCAGGATATCCCTGTCGGACCGGGCAGAGGCTCGGGCGCAGGCTCACTGTGTGCCTATTGTATCGGTATCACGGGAATCGACCCGCTTAAGTACAACCTGCTCTTTGAGCGCTTTCTGAATCCCGAGCGCGTGAGTATGCCTGACTTTGACGTAGACTTCTGCAAGGATCGCCGCAGCGAGGTCATCGACTACGTTATCCGCAAGTACGGCGCCGACCATGTGGCGCAGATTGTCGCCTTCGGTACATTACAGGCTCGCGGCGCGGTTCGCGACGTCGGCAGAGTATTGGACGTCCCCTACGCGTCCGTTGACCGTATCGCGAAGATGATACCGTTCAGCTTCAATATGACGATTGATAAGGCGCTGTCCCTGTCGACGGATTTGATGAATGCCTACAATACCGACGATACCTGCAAGCAAATCATTGATATCGCGCGCAGTATCGAGGGGATGCCCCGCAATATCACCATGCACGCGGCGGGCGTGGTCATTACCGACCGCCCTGTCAGCGACTATGTGCCTCTTACTAAAAGCGACGACGCGGTGCTGACCCAGTTCACCATGACGACCTTGGAGGAGCTGGGACTGCTCAAAATGGACTTTCTCGGACTGCGTAATCTCACCGTGATTCACGACGCGGAAATGATGATTCGCCGTCACGAGCCCCACTTTTCCATAGATAATATCGACTACGCCGACAAGTCGGTCTACGATATGATTTCCACAGGCAGCACCGACGGCGTGTTCCAGTTCGAGAGCGGCGGCATGAAGAATGTGCTTGTTCAGTTGAAGCCCAACCGCTTTGAGGATTTGATTGCGGTTATTTCGTTATACCGTCCCGGCCCGATGGATTCTATCCCGACCTATATCCGCAACCGTCACAATCCCTCCGCGATCACCTATAAGCACCCGCTGCTGGAGCCGATTCTCAACGTCACCAACGGCTGTATTGTTTATCAGGAGCAGGTCATGCAGATTTTCCGCGCATTGGCGGGCTATTCGCTCGGGCGCGCGGATATTGTGCGACGCGCCATGAGTAAGAAAAAGCACGACGTGATGGAGCGTGAAAAGAAAATTTTCGTCGAGGGACTTGTCAACGATAACGGCGAGGTGGAGGTCGAGGGCTGCCTCAGACGCGGTATCGACCGTAAGACCGCGCTGTCTATCTACGCGGATATGGAGAGCTTCGCGTCCTACGCCTTCAATAAAAGTCACGCCGCTGCTTATGCTGCGGTTTCCTACCAGACCGCGTACCTCAAATGCCACTATAAGCGCGAGTATATGGCGGCGCTGCTCTCGTCCGTTATTGACAGCCAGAACAAAACCGCTCTGTATATCAGTGAGTGCCACCGCCTCGGAATCGCCGTACTGCCCCCGAGCGTGAATGAATCCGACAGTAAGTTTACCGTGTCGCGCGGCAATATCCGCTTCGGACTTTCGGCCGTCCGCAATCTCGGCTTGGGCTTTATTGACGAGCTGATTCGCGAGCGGCAGGATAAGCCGTTCAGCTCATACTACGATTTCTGCAAGCGAATGGGGAGCAGGGGACTGAACGCCCGCTCTCTGGAAAGCCTGATAAAATGCGGTGCGCTGGATAACCTCGGCCCTAACCGCAGACAGATGCTCGCCGTGATGAAAACCGTCCTTGACGACCTCGAATACGACCGCCGCAAGGGCGCTGCGGGACAGATTTCGCTTTTTGATATGGGCGATACGCCGCGCACTGAAAGCGGCATTGTCATTCCCCCGATGGAAGAATTTCCCCTGACGGAGCTTCTCAATATGGAGAAGGAAATGGCGGGAATGTACCTGAGCGGTCATCCGATTGACGAGTACGCGCCGTTTGCGAACAGTATCGGCGCTGACAGCATTACCGAGGTGCTTGACACCGAAAACGGCGCCTACAGTGACAGACAGAAGGTAAAGCTGGTCGCTGTTGTTGCAAAAAATAAGAGTCAGCTCACTAAATCCAATAAGATGATGGCGTTCGTCGAGGTGGAGGATCGCTACGGCTCATGCGAGATGATTGTCTTTCCGAATGTGCTCGAGCAGTGCGGCTCGGCGCTGTATGTAGGCGCCGTGGTGGAAATCGACGGCACGCTGAGCATGAAGGAGGATGAGGAGCCGCGTGTGATTGCGGACAAGGTTGTCGCGCTCCCGCCCGCGGAGCAGCTGAAAATCAGCAAAAGAACACCTGAGAGACCCGCCCCTCAGCCGCAGAATACCGGACCTCATGAGCAAAAGCTGTATCTGAAGGTAAGCTCCCTTGAATCCCGCGAGTACCTCAAGGCAAAAAATATCCTCGAGATTTTCCGCGGCAGCACTAAGGTGATTTTCTATCTCAGCGATACCAAAACGCAGATGCTTGCGCCCGCGTCGCTATGGACAAGCGTAAATGATACCATGCTCGGTGAGTTGCGTTATCAGCTCGGCGAGGAAAATGTTAAGATGAAATAACAATAAAGGACAAAAAGTTGTGTGAAACACTTGATTATTGTCGAGGGTTTGATTATAATAATACTGTATTTGAATTCTGAATGTTTGAGGAGGAATTGTTATGTGTAAGTCGATAGCAGTATTGACCAGCGGCGGCGACGCTCCGGGTATGAACGCGGCTGTCAGAGCAGTTGTCAGAGCGGGCATCCACAGAGGCTTTAAGGTATACGGCATCTCGAGAGGCTATCACGGTCTGTTGAAGCGTGAGGTTACGGAAATGAACCTTCGCTCGGTTTCCGATATTATCGGACGCGGCGGTACGCTGTTGTATACGGCTCGCTGCAGAGCGATGATGACTCCCGAGGGTCAGCAGCAGGCTGCCGAAATCTGCAAGAGCTTGGATATCGAGGGTCTTGTCGTTATCGGCGGCGACGGCTCGTTCAAGGGCGCGCGCGCACTGTCGAATCTCGGAATTCCCTGCGTCGGTATCCCCGGCACGATCGACAACGATATCGCCTGCTCCGATTATACTATCGGCTTTGATACCGCGATGAATACCGCGATGGAAATGGTCGATAAGATCCGTGATACCGCCCAGTCCCATGACCGCTGCTCGGTTGTTGAGGTGATGGGCAGACGCTGCGGCGACATCGCCCTGCAGACCGGTATCGCCGTCGGCGCGACCTCCATCCTCGTTCCCGAGGTCCCGTTCGATCTCGAATCCGACGTTATCTCGCGTATTTATGAGCAGAAGAGCACCGGCAAAAAGCACTTCATCATCGTCGTAGCCGAAGGCGTCGGCGGCGTTGAGGATTTGGCGAAATATATTGAAAAGCGCACCGGTATCGAATCCCGCGCTACTGTCCTCGGTCATGTTCAGCGCGGCGGCTCGCCGACCTTGCGCGACCGTCTGATGGCGACTGCAATGGGCGTTGAGGCGGTCGACCTGCTTGAAAAAGGTATCGGCAACCGTGTGATTGCCTATAAGGACAGCAAAATCGTTAATTTTGATATCACCGAAGCGCTCGATATGCCGCGTGAGTTTGACCGTCACCTGTATGAGGTCGCTCTGGAGGCGTCGATCTAGTCTTACAATCCAAGCGGTTGCGCGCCTTGCACAACCGCTTTTTCATTAGAGCTTATTATTGGGGAACGGAAATGAGTATTCAATACTTTTATAATTTTTGTCTGAAAGAGCTTGATAAGACCGACTTGAGCGGCGATTTGCTCACGGTGGTCAGAAAATCGTATTTTCGCGGCAACGGCAGAATCAAGGATAAGATAACGGGCAACAGCGATGCACAGCCATATTACTATGACTTTTGCATTGAGAAGGAAAAGCCGATGAAATGGCTGGTCAAGGATGCAACCGGCACAACGCTGCAGGAGGTAATGCTGTCCGACGGAGGCAAGTATTACATCTACTTTTATGAGAACCGGGCGTTGTATAAGCGGCTGCTGTTCAGTAAGTATCATACGCTGTTGAAGGGCGAATATTTCGATACCGAAACAGGCGCTGTGAAGCATACGCTCGAGCCGCGCAAGGCTCAGAACAGCTTGTGTATTCTTTATACCATGAAGTCCAGCCCCGTGCAGGTACCTCTCTTTGAGGAGCCTGAGGTTTACGATGAGGTTATCCGTGAACGGATTCAAAATGAGTTTGAGGATTATACTGTTATCGCCGCGACAAACGAGGGCTTGGTACGCTTTTTATCCGACGACCAGCTCAAACTATTTAATTCTTTTAAAGAAAAATGTGAGCAGGAACAGGCAAATATCCGTGAAGAAAGCTTTGTCGGCGATGATACGCCCCTGCTGGATAAAATCAACGCGAAGGATTTTAACGTCAAGCGGAATCTCTCCGCCGCGCTGGATATCACCCGCGCGATGGAATTCGGCGTTCGCGATGACTTCACCGAAGTCGCCGAGGCAGAGCGCTTGACAAAGCTTGTCAACGGCGAAGACGTGACGCCTCCCGAGGAGGTTATCAACGAAGAAACGGCAATAGCGGAAGCTGCTGCCGAACAGATTATGAAAGCGATTGCTCAGGTGCAGTCCGCTGAGGAAGAACAACAACAGACTGAAGAACCTCAGTCCGTTGAACCACAGTCCGTTGAACCGCAGTCCGTAGAAGCACAGACAGAGGAGTCGCAGACCAACGAACCGCAGACTGAGGAAGTTCAGACAGAAGAAATTCAGCCGGCAGAAGAACAGTCCGACGAACCGAAGTCCGAGGCAAGCGCCGAACCCGCCCCCGAGCCTGTAAGCGAAGATGCGGTCGAACCTGAGCCCGAACCTGCATCCGAAGAAGCGACCAACCCTGAGCTTGCTCCCGAGAACGAGCCCGACAAGCGCATTATCGCTGACGGAGCGGTTTACAGCTATTACGGCGATTTGGACGAGCAGGGCAACCGCTCCGGCTACGGAAGAACGCTGACCGAGCTGGGTCGCACCGCCTACGAGGGCTATTACTTCAATGATAAGCGCTCCGGCAACGGCTCGTATTATTATAAGGACGGCACGCTGTGCTATACGGGCGACTGGCTGGAGAATGCCCGCCACGGTATCGGCGTCGGCGTCAGCTCCCGCGACGGCTCAATTCACGTCGGCAAGTGGAAGAATAACAAGCCCGACGGCAACGGCGTCCGTTTGGATGCGGACGGCGATATCCGCTTTGTCTGCAAGGAGCTGTCCGACGGCACTACCGTACTGATGAATTATATGCCCGACGACACCGTTGTTATCTCGAAATATGACGAAAGCGGCATGAAAACAGGCGAATCTACGGTATCGCTGAAGGATTTGCAGGTTTGATTCATAATCAGGAAAACTTTGATAATACTATTACCGTTACGTACCGAATGGAATGTAGCGGTAATTTTTTATCAGAGGAGAATCTTTATGAAACAATTGATTGTATTCTTATGTGCGCTGACGCTGGTTGCCGCACTGCTCGGCGGATGTGCACAGCAAGCCGCCGATGACGTATCGAATATGGCTTCGACCGCTGTATCCGATATCAAGGAGGACGCCGATAAGTTCGGCAAAACCGACGACGATACCAACGGCGACGTTTCCGACAATACCGACGCGCCCACCCCGACCATCGCTGACATGGATCAGATGATGGAAAACGGCAAGATTGACGATGAAAACGACGACGACTACGACGGCGATAATATCGACGATGACGCGCTGGATAACAGCGCCGCGGATGATAACAATGACGGTGACTTTGCCGATGGCGGCGAGCATAACGACGAGACGGATAACAACGGCAGTAACTTTATCTGAGCGCAAATAGGGCAGGCGTCCGCGGATGCCTGCCTCTTTACATACTATATATATTGTTCCAAGTCCGTCTTTAGCTTGCGGATGATTTTCTTTTCCAAGCGGGAGATATACGACTGGGAGATACCGAGCAAATCGGCAACCTGCTTCTGGGTATGCTCTTTGTTGCCGTTGAGACCGAACCGCAGTTCCATGATCATCGCCTCGCGGGTGTTCAGCTTCGATACCGCCTCCATCAGCTGGGTGACCTCCACCTCCTGCTCAATATCGGTGCTGACCGTATTGCTGTCGCTGCCAAGCACGTCGCATAGTAACAGCTCGTTGCCGTCCCAGTCGGTGCTGAGCGGCTCCTCGATGGAAACCTCGTATTTGCTCTGAGCAGTTTTGCGCAGGAACATCAGGATTTCGTTCTCGATACAGCGCGAGGCGTAGGTCGCGAGCTTGATATTGCGGTCGGGCGAAAAGGTATTGACCGCCTTGATCAGCCCGATTGTCCCGATGGAAATCAAATCCTCGATATTGACGTTGGCGTTCTCGAATTTCTTCGCGATGTAGACCACCAGCCGCAGATTGTGGACAATCAGCGGTTCACGCGCCTTTTCGTCACCCTGACGGATTTGCTCCATGATGACTTCTTCCTCCTCTTTGGTCAGGGGTGGGGGAAGCGCACCGCTGTTGCTGATGTAGTACACGCTGTTGGACAGCAGGATAAAGCGGATTTTAAACAGCATATTTCTCAGAAGTTGCATGGTATCACCTTAATATTTCAGAATTGATGATTGCCTGAAAATGTTCGTTTTTGAGTGGAGCAGAGGCAATATAGACAGCTTTTTCAATGAATGTACCGTCGATGCGGACCTGTTCCGCCTTGACGGCATAGAGAATGGAGGTGCTTCCTACAGCGGAGTAGGGGATAACCCGCCGCTGCATCACTTCCTTTATGACAAAGAGCTGATTGTCAACAATAATGACCGGCGCTCCCGAGAACGGTTCCTTGAGATTACAGCCCGTGTCTACCTTGCCGGTACAGGAATATCCGACCTCGTCCACGGTGAAGCTGAGCGGAACAACGCTGCTCTTTATTCTTTCACGGAATAATTTGTCAAACAGCGTAATCAGTATGTAGATGATTGCCGTACATCCGAGCAGAATCAGCGGATTGAATTCAAAGTAGACGATATCGTTGATAATCAGCATATTCGGCGGCTTGAAGAGCTGATATATCAAGACGAATACCCCGCTGTAAACGACGCTCACACCGACCGTCGCCAGCGTGATTTTCAGATATTCCTTTCTGTTGATAAATGGAAAGGCAATCAGCGCAATCAGCAGAGAGGACACCGCCTTAATCAGCAGAGCGAATAAAAAACCCTGCATATCCATAAATATCAAGAGGGAAAACAGCGAGCCTGTAAAGGACGCGAGCATGAGGCGCAGGGTAGTTGTTTCGCGCTTAAAAAGCTTTACTGCCGTAATCAGTACAGCGTAGGTGATGATGGTATTGATGAACAGCAGCACATCGACATAAACGACCGTAGACATCCCTCCGATACCGTTATTATCGCATAAGCGCTCCGCATCTTATGTCAAAGACAGACTGCGTATTTTTGTAAGATTGCCGCCCAAAACCGGATATACTGTTCAAGACGGTTTTGTCCGGGGGAATGTGAGTTGATTATAAGATAATCGGTAGACCTTTGAAGGTTGATGTGTCATCTGTGAGAATTCATTGTTGAAAATTTGTCAATTTTAAGATTTTGCATAAAATTTGTTAAAAAACGGTTGACTATTGCGCTTTTTCAGTTTAATATATTAAATTAAAGAAACAGGATATGGTGGTGATACTATGGCACTGTCTACAATAGATAGGGTAAAGTCGGCTGAGCTTGCGGCGAATGAAGCGCAGGATAACGCGGAGCTGCAGGCGAAGGCTATCGTTGACGAAGCGCAGGAAAATGCCGACGCGCTGATAGCCGGGGCGAAGGCACAGGCTGTCGCAGATGAAAACGCTCAGGCAGCTCAGGCGCAGGCAAAGGCGGACGCGATGATCAAGGCGCGCCGTGAGAAAGCGCAGGAGGACGCCGACGCCCTTCGGGACAAAACCATGAAGCTAAGACAAAACGTCATTAATAAATTAATACAGGAAACCTTGGCATAGTGCAGTAAGGAGGGCATTTATGGCAGTGCTCAAAATGCAGCGTATCTATATTTATGCGCTGATGAAATACTGCAAGGATATTCTGGAAACGCTCCAACGGCGCGGTGTGGTTCAGGTAGAGAACCTTGAGCCGGAGGACAGCGTATTTTTCAAGGAGGACACTTCATCACTGCAGTCGCAGTATAACCGTTCGGCGGCTGTCGCGAGAGAAGCGCAATCAATACTCGCGCAATATGTCCCGCAGAAAAAGAGCATGCTCAGTTCCTTTAAGGGACGCGACCGGCTCACTGCCGAAGAGTACAGAAAGTTCTCGAATGAAACCCAGGATAGCCTTCGTGCAGCATACGATATTGTATCGTGTCAAAAGAATATTGATATGTACGAGGCGGAAAAGGTCAAATACCAGTCTCAGCTCGAGGTCATCCGGCCGTGGCTGAGCTTGGATGTGCCGATGAACTTCTCGGGAACGGCAACCACCGCCGCCTTTATCGGAAAATTCTCCGAGCAGCTCACCTCGACGGATATTCTTACGCGGCTTGCGGAGCTGATTCCCGAGGTCGAGGAAATCGACGTCGAAATGATACACAGCGACAAGAACCAGACCTGCGTGTTCATCCTCGCGATGAAGAAGGACGCCGATAAGGTGTCCGACGCACTCAGACGAATCGGCTTTGAGTATCCGTCCTATGTATCGCCCGTCGTTCCGCGTACCAGAGAAAAGGAAATCAACAAGCATCTGAGTCATCGCGACGGTCGTATTCTGGAGGCGCAGGAGAATATCAAGGCTTACTCCGAATATTATCCGAAGCTTGCGTTTTTGGAGGATTACTACACGGCGAAGTCGGACCGCTACAAGGCGTTTGACGATATCGTTGCCTCCAATAATACCTTTATTCTCAGCGGATATATCCCCGACCCGGATGTGCAGGAGCTGAAGGAATACTTAGAAACGCACTTTGACGCGCAGGTGGAGCTTGAGCCCTCCGATACCGACGATACGCCCGTCAAGCTCAAGAATAATAAATTTGCTGAGCCGACGGAAACGGTACTGGCAACCTACAGCTATCCCGACCGTCACGAGGCGGATCCGACCTCCGTCATGGCTGTTTTCTACTATCTGTTCTTCGGCATGATGTTCTCGGACGCGGGCTACGGATTGATTATGGCGCTCGTGTGCGGCATCCTTCTCTTGAAGTTCAAGAATATGGAAGCCGGAACACGGCGCTCGATGAAGATGTTCTTCTGGTGCGGTGTTTCCACCACCTTCTGGGGACTGATGTTCGGCTCGTTCTTCGGCGACGCGATTTCGGTTATCTCCAATACCTTCTTCCATTCGCCGCCGCCTCAGATCCCCGGTCTTGTGACGCCGATTTGGTTCAGCCCAATTTTCGACCCGATGAAAATGCTGATGTTCTCATTCTTGCTGGGCATTATCCACCTGTTCACGGGTCTCGGGTTTTTGGCGTATAACGATATTAAAAAGAAAGAATATCTCTCCGTGCTGTTCGACGTCGTCAGTTGGTATCTCTTAGTCGGCGGCGCAATCCTCGCGCTGCTGTCGCTGGAAATGATGCGGGATATCGCGGGCTTCGTACTTCCGCCTGTATTTTTAAGCATCGGCGGCATTATGGCGGCGGCAGGCGCTCTGCTGATTCTGTTCTTCGCCGGACGCTACAGCGCGAATCCCGTGATGCGGCTGATGAAGGGTCTGTACGGCTTATACGGCGCGACAGGCTACCTGAGCGATATTTTGTCCTACAGCCGTCTGTTGGCTCTGGGACTGGCGACAGGCGTTATCGCTCAGGTATTCAACCAGATAGGTTCATTGATGGGCGGCGGCGTTTTCGGCGCGATTTTCTTCATCATCATCTTCGTAATCGGCCACAGCCTGAATATCGGTATCAACGCTCTCGGAGCGTATGTGCATACAAACAGACTTCAATTTGTTGAGTTCTTCGGTAAGTTCTATACCGGAGGCGGCAAAGAATTCAAACCGTTTAAAATCAATTCGAAACATTATACTGTCAAGGAGGAAATCTAAATGTCAGAAATATTAAATAACTCAGGATTGTTCTTCGCGCTGCTCGGCGCGGCATTCGCAACCTTTATGGCGGGTATCGGCTCGTCCATCGGCGTCGGTAAAGCAGGCGTAGCCGCTGCGGGCGTTCTCGCAGAGGAACCCTCTCTGTTCGGTAAGGTGCTGATTTTCCAGCTGCTTCCCGCTACACAGGGTATTTACGGACTGCTTGTTGCCTTCCTGATTTTCAGCAACGTCGGCTTGATCGGCACCCCGAAGGATATTACGCTCCAGCAGGGTCTGTTGTACTTTGCTGCTTCGCTTCCGATCGGCTTCTCCGGTCTGTTCTCCGCAATCCATCAGGGTAACTGCGCTGTCGCCGGTATTAACACAATCGTCAAGAAGCCCGACCAGATGGGTAAGGCAATCATCCTGCCCGCGATGGTTGAGACCTACGCGATCCTCGCCCTTCTGATTTCCATCCTTGCGATTTTCGCAATCGCCGGAATGTAATTGAAGCAGGAGTGAATTATGGCCGGAATCGACAAAATGATTCGGCAAATTGAGGATGATACCAAAAGCGTATGCGACGAAATCCTGTCGAGCGCCCGGGCGAAGGCGGATAAGATAGAAGCTGACGCGAAGCTCGAGGCGGATAAAATCACTGCCGAAGGCAAGAAGAAGTCGGCAGCCCACGTCGCCGATATCGAGGTTCGCGGAGAATCCTCCGCAGAGCTTGAGGAGCGCAGGGTCGCTCTGTATACAAAGCAGCGTATCATTCAAGAAATGCTGAACAAGGGCTTACAGGTCGCCAAAGACCTGCCCGACGACGAGTATTTTGCACTGATACTCAAAATGATAGAAAAGAATTCACAGGAACAGGACGGCGTGATTTTCTTCGGTAAGAAGGATATCGACCGCTTGCCTGAGAATTTTACGGATAAAATCAATTCTGTATCCAAGGGAAAGCTCACGCTTTCCGGTAAAGCCGCCGCGATAGACGCCGGATTTATCCTCAGCTACGGCGGCATAGAGGAGAACTGCTCCTTCGACGCGATTTTCAAGAGCGAGGCGGACAATCTGTCCGACAGAGCGGGCAAGCTTCTCTTCTGAGAAAGGAGTTAGTATGCGGCAGGATTATACTTATGCTGTATCGCGAATCAGATTTCATGAGAATAAGCTGCTCAGCGACGCTGATTTGAACACGCTCCTTTCGGCAAAAGACGCGGAGGCTGTGATAAGACAGCTCAAGGATAAGGGCTGGGGCGACAGCTCCACGTCCGATAATCCCGACGAACTGCTGCGGCGTGAAAGCGAAAAGACGTGGGAGTTGATTAACGAAATCGTGCCCGAAAAAGGCAATTTTGATTTCTTCCTCGTCCCCAACGATTTTCACAATCTCAAGGTAGCCATCAAGTCCGTCACCCGCGCGCAGAAGCCCGACGATATGTTCATCCGTAACGCCGTGACCTCTCCCGAGTTGGTTTACGACGCGGTCAGCAAGCAGGAATATGACAGACTTCCCGACTTTTTGGCAGCTCCCGCAAAAGAGGCGATGTCTGTATTATTGCAGACCTCTGACGGTCAGCTGTGCGATGTGATTATCGACAGGGCATGCATGGAGTATGTCTACAAGCTCGGCAAGCAGAGCGATGAAAAAATCATCGGACTCTACTGTGAGCTGTTTGTCGCTTCGGCGGATATCAAAATCGCGATTCGCTCCGCACATACCAAAAAGCGTCCCGACTTTATTGCCCGCGCGATGGCGCCGTGTGAGAGCCTGAACGTCGACCGTCTGGCGACGGCAGCCTCTCAAGGCTATGATGATGTGCTGAAATATCTTGAGGATTCGCCCTATAAGGACGCGGTTTCCGCTATCGGTAATTCGATGTCGGCGTTTGAAAAGTGGTGCGACGACCGTGTGACCGAGGCGATGAAGCCCCAGAAATACGAGCCGTTCACAATCGGACCCGTTGTAGCGTATCTTATCGCGAAGGAGCACGAAATCAAGGCGGTCAGGATGATATTGTCGGCGAAGCTCAACGGTTTGTCCGACGACGTAATCAAAGAAAGATTGAGGAGCATGTATGTCTAAGATAGCTGTCATGGGGGACAAGGAAAGCATCTACGGCTTTGCGGCACTCGGACTGGACACGTATTTTATCAACTATCACGAGGATAACGTCCCCTTATTCAAAAAGCTGTGTCAGAGCCAGAGCTACAGCATTATCTATATTACCGAAGCGGCTGCTGCGCTGCTCGATAAAGAAATTGAAAAATATAAGGATCAGCCCTCGCCCGCAATCATTTTGATTCCCGGCGTGTCCGGCAATACAGGAGACGGTCTGTCCGCCGTGAGCAAATCGGTGGAAAAGGCTGTCGGCAGCGATATATTTAACGAATAATATCCGGCGGGGATATGCTTCCGCCGCGACATCCAACTTTAAAGGAATGATTTGATATGAGTACTGGTGTAATTAAGAAGGTAGCCGGACCGCTTGTTATTGCGGAGGGTATGCGCGAATGTAATATGTTCGACGTTGTCCGTGTTTCCAATATGAATCTGGTCGGCGAGGTTATCGAAATGCACGGCGACCTTGCGTCCATTCAGGTATATGAGGAGACCTCGGGTCTCGGACCCGGCGAGCCTGTCGTATCAACCGGAAGCCAGCTTTCCGTAGAGCTGGGACCCGGCTTGATTGAGAGCATCTACGACGGTATCCAGCGTCCTCTGGACGATATTATGAAGGTCAGCGGCAATAACCTCAGCCGCGGCGTTTCCGTCCCCGCCTTAAAAAGAGATAAGGTGTGGCAGTTCAAGGCGACCGCTCAGATCGGCGCGTCTGTCGAGAGCGGCGACGTCATCGGAACCGTTCAGGAAACCGAAATCGTCCTGCACAAGATTATGGTGCCCGCAGGTATCAAGGGCGTCATCAAGGAAATCCACAGCGGTGAGTTTACCGTAACCGATACCGTTGCGACCGTTGAGGATGAAAACGGTAAGCTGCATGAGCTGACGCTTATGCAGAAGTGGCCTGTCCGCATCGGCAGACCCTATAAAGAAAAGTTATCTCCCGATATGCCGCTGATTACCGGTCAGCGCGTTATCGATACGCTGTTCCCGATTGCGAAGGGCGGCGTTGCGGCTGTTCCCGGACCGTTCGGCTCGGGCAAAACGGTCGTACAGCATCAGCTCGCGAAGTGGGCGGAGGCGGATATCGTCGTCTATATCGGCTGCGGTGAGCGCGGCAATGAGATGACGGACGTACTCAACGAGTTCCCCGAGCTGATTGACCCAAAATCAGGTCACAGCCTGATGGAACGTACCGTTCTGATTGCGAATACCTCCGATATGCCTGTTGCGGCGCGTGAGGCTTCTATTTACACCGGTATTACGATTGCCGAGTATTTCCGCGATATGGGCTATTCCGTCGCCCTGATGGCGGATTCTACCTCCCGTTGGGCGGAGGCGCTGCGTGAAATGTCCGGCCGTCTGGAGGAAATGCCCGGTGAAGAGGGCTATCCCGCATATCTCGGCTCACGTCTGGCGCAGTTCTATGAGAGAGCAGGCCGTGTAATTACCCTCGGCTCTGAGGATACGGAAGGCTCGCTGTCCGTTATCGGCGCGGTATCGCCTCCCGGCGGTGATATTTCCGAGCCGGTATCCCAGGCGACCCTGCGTATCGTCAAGGTGTTCTGGGGACTGGATTCCGAGTTGGCGTATAAGCGTCATTTCCCGGCGGTCAACTGGCTGACCTCCTATTCGCTCTATCTTGACACGATGGCGGATTGGTATAAGGAGAACGTCGCCGATGATTGGATGGATCTGCGCGCGCGCATCATGCACCTTCTGCAGGAGGAAAGCGAGCTGGATGAAATCGTCAAGCTCGTCGGTATTGACGCCCTGTCCAAGGGCGACCGCTTAAAGCTGGAGGCTGCCCGTTCTATCCGCGATGACTTCCTGCACCAGAATGCGTTCCATGAGACAGATACCTACTCCACACTGAAAAAGCAGTATATGATGATGGAGCTGGTGCTCGCTTACTTCGATAAGTCGACTGCTGCGCTAGATAAGGGCGCAAATCTGGACGCACTGATCAATCTACCGATTCGTGAGCGTATCGGCAGATTCAAATATCTCAAGGAAGACGAAATCGACAAGAGCTATGACGATATTATCTATAATCTCGACGTCGATATCGACGCAATTATCAAGAAGGGGGATGAGTAAGCATGCCGAAGGAATACAGGACGATTCAGGAAGTCGCCGGTCCTTTGATGCTTGTCAAGGGCGTCAGCGGCGTTAACTATAACGACCTCGGTGAAATTGAACTCGCCTCCGGTGAGGTCAGACGCTGCAAGGTATTGGAAATCAACGGTGAGGACGCGCTCGTTCAGCTGTTCGATTCCGCAGCGGGCATCAACCTCAGCAATTCCAAGGTTCGCTTTCTCGGCAGGTCGATGGAGCTCGGCGTTTCCACCGATATGCTTTCCCGCGTATTTGACGGCATGGGCAAGCCCATTGACGGCGGCCCCGATATTCTGCCTGTCAAGCGCATGGATATCAACGGACTGCCGATGAACCCCTACGCACGTAACTATCCGCAGGAGTTTATCCAGACGGGTGTTTCTGCTATTGACGGTCTGAACACCCTTGTCAGAGGTCAGAAGCTCCCGATTTTCTCCGCTTCCGGTCTGCCGCACGCTCAGCTTGCCGCGCAGATTGCCCGTCAGGCGCGTGTCCGCGGAACAAACGAGCAGTTCGCGGTTGTCTTTGCCGCGATGGGTATTACCTTTGAGGAATCCAATTACTTTATTGAGAGCTTTAAGGAAACCGGCGCGATTGACCGCACCGTTATGTTTGTCAATCTGGCGAACGACCCCGCTATCGAGCGTATTTCCACTCCGCGTATGGCGCTGACCGCCGCTGAGTATCTGGCTTTTGAGGCGGATATGCACGTTCTGGTCATCATGACGGATATCACCAATTACGCCGACGCGCTGCGTGAGGTTTCCGCCGCACGTAAAGAGGTACCCGGCCGCCGCGGTTATCCCGGCTATATGTATACCGACCTCGCGACCCTCTATGAGAGAGCAGGCCGCCAGAGAGGTAAGGATGGCTCTATCACACTGATTCCGATTCTCACCATGCCCGAGGACGACAAGACGCACCCGATTCCCGACTTGACCGGCTACATCACCGAGGGACAGATTATTCTGTCGCGTGAGTTGTACCGCAAGAATATCACGCCTCCGATCGACGTTCTTCCGTCGCTGTCGCGTCTGAAGGATAAGGGTATCGGCGAGGGCAAGACCAGAGCCGATCACTCAAACACCATGAACCAGCTGTTCTCTGCGTATGCGCGCGGTAAGGACGCGAAAGAGCTGATGGTCATTCTCGGCGAATCTGCCCTGTCGGATATTGATAAGCTGTACGCGAAATTTGCCGACCGCTTTGAAAAAGAATATGTCTCACAGGGCTATGATAATAACCGCTCGATTGAAGAAACGCTCGATCTCGGCTGGGAGCTGCTCAGAATTCTCCCGAGGAGCGAGCTGAAACGTATCGACGACAAATATCTCGATATGTATTACGACAAGAAATAATTCAGGGAAGGTTTTATTCAATATTAGTATTAACCTCCCGAAAACCGGAAACAAGGATTTGATAGTATGGCAGTCAAACAGGTGAATCCAACCCGAATGGAGCTATCGCGCCTGAAGAAAAAACTGAATACGGCGACCCGGGGACACAAGCTCCTTAAGGATAAACGCGACGAGCTGATGCGGCGTTTTCTGGAAATGGTCAAAGAGAACCGTGAGCTTCGCGTCAAGGTTGAGGAACAGATTCGTCAGGCAAACGCAAATTTTGTTTTGGCGAAATCCTCAATGAGCGAAGAAACCTTAAAGGTAGCGTTGCTCGCGCCGAAGCAGGAGGTCTTTGTTTCTACCTCATACAAAAATGTTATGAGCGTTGATATTCCGGTGTTTGATTATGATACGCGTACGCCCGACCCGAACGACATCTATTCATACGGCTTCGCGTTCACCTCGTCCGATTTGGACGACGCGGTCAAGTCGCTTGCGGACGTATTGCCCGACCTCATTAAGCTGGCACAGATAGAAAAATCCTGTCAGCTGATGGCGGATGAAATCGAAAAAACCCGCCGCCGGGTCAACGCGCTGGAGCATGTAATGATTCCCGAAACGCAGGAGCAGATTCGTTACATTACCCGCAAGCTTGATGAAAGCGAGCGCAGTACCCAGACGCGCTTGATGAAAGTCAAGGACATGATGCTCAAGGAAGCGCATGGCTATTAAAATGAACAATAGGGAAGAGGACTGTCAACTTGGCAGTCCTCTTTTTGTTGAAATTCATAGGATATTAACAATGTCTTTGAATTATAGAAATATTTTTATATTATACTGCATAACATGAAGCAAGAGGTGATTGAAATGTCTTGCCGGTTTACAGAGCTGAAAAAAAAGGAAGTGATTAACTTTTCCAATGGGTGCAAGATTGGATATGTCGATGATTTGGAGATCGATACAACTTGTGCGAAAATCACGGCGCTGATAGCCTACGGACGACCGCGGATTTTCGGACTTTTCGGGCACGGCGAAGAGTGCTATATCCCATGGGACAAGATACGGCTGATAGGTGAAGACGCGATTCTTGTCGATAATTCAGTGCAAAAAATGCCAAGAAAAGCAAAAAATCGTCACAAATTTGTAACAATTTGTCACCAATTTTTTTTGTGATTACTAGCAAATTGCACTACATATAATTGTTAAAGTTGTACATAATTTACTAATGAAAATTCTATTTAAGAAGATTAAGCCTATTTTAATGCTTTAAAAGAAACAAAACGAAATAATTACAAACTTGCAATTCTTGTGATTTTGTGGTTAAATAAGACACGAAATAAAGCGCGGCTATGCCATAACTGCGTCTATTTCACATCGGATCACCGATAGATTACTATTTAAGGAGGCAGAATTTTGAGTAAAGTAATAAAGAAATCTACTCGAATCTTTACACTCAGTCTTTGCATCGCTTTGCTTTTAACCAATACTCTGATTCTTGCGCCTGAGGTAGGAGCTGCACGTGATACCAACAGAACAGAAACTTTAATGAAAACAAACAGTAATATAAGTACAGCGGAGGATGACGTCCTCACTCAGAGAGCCATCGCCATTGATGAGGCGAAGAAAGAGGCTCAGGCTGCCGTAAGCGAGCAGTTGGCGATTATCGCTCAGGAGGAAGAGGACGCGCTTAAGGAGGAGGAAACCGAGACGCTTCAGTCAGAAGCCAAAGAGCCGGACAACAGTGCGGCGAAGGATTCGATTGCTGAAACGTCTGAGGATAACTACTCTGATGATTCCGCTGAAAGCAGCTCAACTTCAGACGATGACGAAGATTACGATTCCGGCAACAGCTATGCGCAGACTTCCGGAGATTCCAACTATCTGTTGTCAATCGACAATCCCGATTATGACTATGTGAGCTACTCCGTATCAATGTCTGACGCAGACAGAGATTACTGCGAGCGCATGGTCATGGGCGAAGCCGGCTCTATGGGCTTTGAGGGTATGGCGCTTGTCGCACAGTGTATCAGAGATACATTTGTTTCCGGCGGCTACAGCAGCGTTACTGAAGCAATTCAGTCCAACGGCTACTATGGCTCTACTTCCATTACCCCCAGCAGCGCCTGCAAAGAAGCGGTCAGCTATATCTTTGATCAGGGCGGAGCGGCAGTACAGCACACCATCAGCGTGTTCTATGCTTCGAACTACTGCACCAGCGCATGGCATGAGGCGCAGGAATATGTCTGCTCTTACGGCTATGTAAGATTCTTTGCTATTTGATAGATAGCATAATCAATTGAATTTAATTTGAAAAATCAGGCGTTTGACAACAAAACGCTTGATTTTTTTATTTAAATATAGTATAATATTTAGGCATTACGCACGTTGAGGTCTGACAGTAAGGTGTCGCTGATGTTAAATCTGCGGTTTTCCTGTCAAAATACCGGCCTCAGCGGAGGTTTAACCTAAGGAGGTAAACATTATGTCAGTCGTTTCTATGAAACAGCTTCTGGAGGCCGGCGTTCACTTCGGTCACCAGACAAGAAGATGGAACCCTAAGATGGCTCCGTATATCTTCACCGAGCGCAACGGTATCTATATCATTGATTTGCAGAAGACCGTTGTCAAGCTTGACGAGGCGTACAACTTCGTTAAGGAAATTTCCATGGAGGGCAAGAATGTCCTTTTTGTCGGCACAAAGAAGCAGGCGATGGAGTCCGTTAAGGACGAGGCTACCCGTGCGGGCGCTTACTATGTAAACGCAAGATGGCTCGGCGGTATGCTCACCAACTTCACCACCATCCGCAGAAGAATTGCCCGCCTCAAACAGCTCCGCACCATGGAAGAGGACGGCACGTTTGATTTGCTGCCCAAGAAAGAGGTTATCAAGCTCAACCTCGAAATCGAGAAGCTCGAGAAGTTCCTCGGCGGTATCAAGGAAATGGACGAGATGCCCGGCGCACTCTTTATCGTAGACCCGAGAAAAGAGAAGATTGCCGTAGCAGAAGCGAAGAAACTCGGTATCCCGATTGTCGCGATTGTTGATACCAACTGCGACCCCGACGATGTTGACTATGTTATCCCCGGTAATGACGACGCGATTCGTGCCGTTAAACTGATTGCCGGCGCGATGGCTGACGCAATCATCGAGGGTAAGGAAGGCCAGATGGGCGCTGCCGCTGTTGAAGAAGAGGCAGAGGAAGACGCTGAAATCGTAGAAGAATAATCAAAGTAGTATCTGAAAGGATTGGTATATATGGCATTTACAGCTCAGGATGTAAAGGCGCTTCGTGAGAAGACCGGCTGCGGCATGATGGACTGCAAGAAGGCGCTCACCGAGGCAAACGGCGATATGGAAGCCGCTATTGACGTATTAAGAAAGCAGGGTCTTGCCAAGCAGGCGAAGAAAGCTGACCGCATTGCCGCAGAAGGCGTTGCGATGGCAATCACCTCCGATGATAATACCTCCGGTGTTGTTATCGAGGTTAACGCTGAGACAGACTTCGTCGCGAAGAACGCTGATTTCCAGGCGTTTGTTAAGACTTGTGCTTTGACGGTTCTTAAGGACAGCCCCGCTGATGTTGACGCACTCCTCGCGCTCAAGGCTGACGGCTCCGAGATGACCGTTGCCGAGTTGCTGCAGGAGAAGGTCCTCACCATCGGCGAGAATATCAAGATTCGCCGCTTTGAGAAAATTGACGGTCCCTGTGTCGCTTATGTACACGCAGGTGGTAAAATCGGCGTTCTGGTCAACTTCGACACCG
This sequence comes from uncultured Ruminococcus sp., assembly GCA_905235715.1. Classification (GTDB taxonomy): domain Bacteria; phylum Bacillota; class Clostridia; order Oscillospirales; family Acutalibacteraceae; genus Ruminococcoides. The sequence continues at coordinate 24,435 of CAJONB010000001.1, forward strand.
ATATCGACACCACAAATCCCGAGTTCGTTGCTTACGGCAAGGATATCGCGATGCAGATTGCCGCTCTCAACACCCTTTATCTCGACGAGAAGTCCGTTCCCGCTGAGGTCATCGAGCATGAGAAGAACATTATGATTGACCAGATGAAGAATGACCCGAAGATGGCGAACAAGCCCGAGCAGGTTCTCGGCAAAATCGTCGAAGGTAAAATCGGCAAGTTCTATAAGGAGAACTGCCTTGTCGATCAGGAGTTTGTCAAGGACAACAGCCTGACCGTCGGCAAGTACACCGAGGCTACCGCGAAGAAGCTCGGCGGCTCTATCGCTATCAAGAAGTTTGTGCGCTTTGAGAAGGGCGAGGGCATCGAGAAAAGACAGGATGACTTTGCCGCGGAAGTTGCGAGCATGGTCAAATAATTCATTTACCGTTAAGGCGGGAGCTTTATGCTCCCGCTTTTTGTTTTATACGGAAGCGCAAATATCAGTGATAAACGTCGCTTGTTAATATAATGTTAATAGTTTTTGTGCATTATCCAATAATTTAGGCGAAAATATTTGGCGCATAATGCGGCGGACTTTTGTGGAATGATACTTTACAAAAAAGCGAGAATGTAGTACAATATTTATGATTATAAATGTAATGTGGAGTGATATGCGTGAAACCGAAATATAAGAGAATTTTGCTGAAGCTTTCCGGCGAATCTCTCGCCGGCGACCAAAAGACCGGAATTGATTTTGATACGGTTTTATCTTTTTGTAAACCAATCAAAAAATTGACCGAGGCCGGCGTGCAGGTGGGTATCGTTGTCGGCGGCGGAAATTTCTGGCGCGGACGCTCCAGCGGCGAAATGGACCGCACCAGAGCCGACCACATGGGAATGTTGGCGACAACCATCAATGCGCTCGGCGTTGCAGACGCTCTCGAGCAAATCGGCGTCGATGTCCGCGTGCAGACCGCGATTTCCATGCGTCAGGTTGCAGAGCCGTATATCCGCAACCGGGCAATCCGTCATCTGGAGAAGGGGAGAGTGGTTATCTTCGGCTGCGGAACGGGTAATCCCTTCTTCTCAACCGATACAGCCGCCGCACTCAGAGCGGCTGAAATAGAAGCGGAGATTATCCTGAAAGCAACACTTGTCGACGGCGTGTATGATAAGGATCCGAATACCTTCGACGACGCGGTTCGCTATGATCGGCTTTCTTTCCAGGAGGTACTGGAAAAAGACCTCAAGGTAATTGATTCAACCGCCGCGGCTATCTGCAAGGATAACAATATCGGACTGCTGGTATTCAGCATCAAGAATCCCGATAATATTTATGATTCCGTATGTGACGCCGGAATCGGAACACTGGTTACGAATTAATCTGAATATAAATCAAAGGAGGATTTCCCATGAAAGAGGTATTAAAAAAGAACGACGAGCGTATGCAGCGCCGTATTGACCATCTGGAAGATGAATATAAGTCCATCCGCGCGGGCAGAGCGAATCCTGCGGTACTGGATAAGGTCTTTGTCGATTATTACGGCACTCCTACCCCAATCAACCAACTTGCTGCCGTATCCGTTACCGAAGCACGTACCCTTATCATTCAGCCCTGGGACGCTTCCGTCCTAAGACAGATTGAAAAAGCGATTCAGATGTCTGACGTCGGTATCAATCCGCAGAATGACGGCAAGGTCATCCGCCTGATTTTCCCGCCCCTTACCGAGGATAAGCGTAAGGAAATCGCAAAGGACATCGCGCATATTGCCGAGGACACGAAGGTGCAGATCCGCAATGTGCGCCGCGATACCATTGAAAAGCTCAAGAAGATGAAGAAGGACGGCGAGCTGACCGAGGATGACCTCAAGCAGGGCGAGAAGAAGGTTCAGGACGCTACCGATAAATTCATCAAGCAGGTCGACGCAATTGCGGAGAAGAAGAAAAAAGAAATCATGGAGATCTAAAATGTCCATTTTCAAAAGAAAAAAGCCCGAGTATACGGATATCTCACAGATACAACTGCCTGAGCATATCGGTATCATTATGGACGGTAACGGACGCTGGGCAAAAAAGCGCGGACTGCCGCGTTCTGCGGGACATACCGCCGGCGCCCAGACCTTCCGTAAAATTGCGCGCTATTGCAGCAATATCGGGATAAAGGTTCTGACGGTATACGCTTTCTCTACAGAGAACTGGCGCAGACCCGAGGACGAAATCAACGCGCTGATGAAGCTGTTCAAGGATTATCTGGAAGAATCCATCAGAGATTTTAAGGATGACAGTATCGTACTGAAATTTATCGGCGACCGCTCCGTCTTTTCGGATGATTTGCTCGAACTGATGACGGAGAATGAGGAAGAGTCAAAGAATCGCGACGGCATGGTGCTGAATATCGCGATGAATTACGGCGGCAGAGCAGAGCTCGTCACGGCGATGCGCGGTATTGCGGGCGATGTCAGGGACGGTAAGCTCAGCGCCGAAGCGATTGACGAACAGTTGATTTCCGATTATTTGTATACAAAGGGTCAGCCCGACCCTGACTTGATTATCCGTCCGAGCGGAGAATACAGAACCTCTAATTTCCTTTTGTGGCAGTCCGCTTACAGCGAATATGTCATTATGGACGTTCTCTGGCCGGATTTTAAAGAAGAGCATTTAAATAAAGCCCTGATTGAATACGCGAACCGCAACAGACGGTTCGGAGGAGTTTAACGGGTTCATTAGGAGTAGGGTATGAAAACAAGGGTGATTACATCGGGAGTTGCGATTGTCGTACTTTTGGCGATACTGGTATTCGGCGAGATGAGCAGTGTCGTCATAACAATCGCTTGCGCACTGGTGAATATAATTCTATGCGGCGAGTATCTGTCCGCGAAGAAGCTCAATAAGAATATGAAAATCATGGTTCCGTGTCTGTTGTTTGCGGCGCTGATTCCCGCCCTTTCCTGCACGGTTTACCGTTATATTCCGCTTTATCTTTGCGTGCTGACTCTCATTGTGATTGCCGTAGTGTTCCATCGGGAAATTTCATTCGACGACATTATATTCGCACTTTTCGGTGTGATTCTGTTGTCTGTGTCCATGTCGCTGCTGGCAATTCGCGCCGGTATGGACGGCAGGTATTCCTCCTTCTGGATCGTTTTGTCACTCGGCGTTTCATGGGTTTCCGATACAGTCGCTTACTTTGCCGGAAACGCCTTCGGCAAGTGCAAGCTTTGTCCTGTTATCAGCCCTAAAAAAACGGTTGAGGGCGCTGTTGCCGGCGTGATTGGCGGTACTCTGGCGCCGCTGCTGTTCGGTCTGATATTCCTGTTGATATACGGTAACGTAACCATTAATTTTGCAATTTTGCCGCTAATCGGTCTGCTGAATTCCGTGATTTCAATTTTCGGCGACCTGCTGTTTTCCGTGGTGAAGCGCCACTGCGGTATCAAGGATTACGGCTCCATCATGCCCGGTCACGGCGGACTGCTCGACCGCTTTGACTCCGTAGTTCTTTGTATACCTGTCGTCTTTATTTTCTCACAATTTGTGACAATCATTGTTTAAGTGTCATTATTATGGTTCATAATTTATCTATACTGGGTTCCACCGGCTCTATCGGTACACAGACGCTTGACGTTTGCAGAAAGCTGAATCTCAACGTCACCGCGCTTTCGGCTCACAGCAGCATCGGAATGTTGGAAGAACAAATCCGAGAATTCAAGCCGAAGCTGGCGGTTGTCTATGACGAGGAAAAGGCAAAGGAACTGAAAATTCAAATTGCCGACACAGATACGAAGGTACTGTCAGGCATGGACGGATTGTTTGAAATCTGTCATGACGACGCGGATCTGCTGGTCAATTCCGTGGTCGGTATGGTCGGTCTCGCGCCGACCTTAGAGGCAATCAAGGCGAAGAAGAATATTGCCTTTGCCAATAAAGAAACGCTTGTCGCTGGCGGCGAGCTTGTTATGAACGCCGTCAAGGAAAACGGCGTGACGCTCTATCCTGTCGACAGCGAACATTCTGCAATTTTCCAGTGCCTACAGGCGGCGCCGCCTGAAAAGTCGCTGAAAAAGATATTGCTCACCGCTTCGGGCGGGCCGTTCTTCGGTAAAACCGCCGAGGAGTTGAAAAACGTTACTGTCGAGCAGGCGCTCAAGCATCCCAACTGGGACATGGGCGCGAAAATCACGGTCGACAGCGCGACGATGATGAATAAGGGGCTGGAAATTATCGAGGCGGCGTGGCTGTTCGATACCGACCCCGACAACATCGAGGTCGTTGTCCACAGAGAGAGCATCATCCACTCGATGATTGAGTTCACCGATAACTCAATTCTCGCACAGCTCGGTATGCCGGATATGCGGATTCCGATTCAATATGCAATCACCTATCCGCAGCGCTATCCGTCTCTCGTGCCTGAAATCGACTGGACAAAGCTCTCGCAGATGACATTCTACACGCCGGACGACAAGACCTTCAAGTGCCTTGCGGCCTGCAAAAAAGCGATTAAGCTGGGAGGGCTTTATCCCGCCGTTGCCAACGGTGCGAACGAGGCTGCGAATTTGATGTTCCGCCAGCACAAGATATCCTTCCTTGACGTCGGTGAAATTGTTTCCGCGGCAATCGAGAACATCAAGGTCGGCAGCGCTTCCTGTCTGGATGATGTACTTGAAGCGGACGCGAGAGCGCGCGAATTTGCGCGGAAGTATATTCAGAATTAACTTTATTTGGAGATGATATTATCGCCGTTCTGACAACGATCGCTCTGATACTGATTGCGGTTTTGTTATTTGAGCTGATTATCTTTGTACATGAGGGTGGACACTTCATCGCCGCAAAAAAAAGCGGCGTTAAGGTCAACGAATTCTCTCTGGGAATGGGGCCGAAAATCATTAGCTTCACGCGGGGAGAAACGGCATATTCGCTGAGACTGTTTCCCATCGGCGGCTTCTGCGCGATGGAAGGTGAGGACGAGGACAGCGAGAATCCGCGCGCCTTTAATAACGCAAAAATCTGGAAGAGAATGATCATCATTGTCGCCGGCGCGTTTATGAATATCGTGCTGGGTCTGATTCTGATGCTGATTACGCTGATTCCGCAGGAAAATATCGCCTCTACTCAGGTGTCGCAGTTCATGCCCGGTTCCTTTTCATCGGTTTCCGGCTTGCAGGAGGGCGACAAGATTGTCAAGATAAACGGTTACAGCGTTAATACCTATATTGATTTTTACTTTGGGCTTTATACAGTTCCGGCGACGACTGTCGACGGCGACGAGCTCAGCATCTATAAAGAGGACTGTTCCTTTGACCTTTTGGTCTACGCGCAGGAATGTCTCGGAAAAATGGACAGTTCGAAGTCAAATGACGCTAACTCCAAGATGTCGGAGCTGCTCCGGAACGCACAGCCTGAGATTGCGAAGGCGGCAGATAAGGAAAAAGCCTACAAGCAGTTCTGCCGGTACTATGACGAGATTACCGAAATTGCAGGACTGGATAAGGTAAAGGAATATCCCGAGATTGAGTACCGCGAATCCAGAAAGCGCTACCGTACCGATATGACGGTACTTCGCAACGGCGAAACGGTCGAGTTGAAGGATGTTGACTTTATGACTCTGCAGGGTGATGATGACAAGCCCAAGCTGCAGATAGACTTCTATGTCCAGCCGCTGAATAAAACCGTCGGCACCGTACTCGGCGAAACCTTTAAGGAAACCGTATCCGTTGTACGTATGGTATGGGGCGGTCTTGCAGGACTGGTGAAAGGCACATTCTCCATTAAAGAAATGTCCGGCCCGGTCGGTCTTGCGGCGGCGATTACAGACGTCGCATCAAAGAGTCTGGAAACCAACGGCTTCGGCAGTGCGGTCAGCTCGATTGTGTATGTGATGATGGTTATTACCATCAACCTCGGCGTCGTCAACATGCTGCCCTTCCCGGCGCTGGACGGCGGGCGCTTCCTGATGCTTCTGATTGAAGCGATTTTCCACAAGCCCGTACCGCGCAAGGTCGAGGCGATTATCAACACGGTCGGACTTGTTTTACTGCTGGCGCTCACGGCGGTGATAGCTGTCAAGGATATCTGGCAGATATTTAACGGAGGATTCAGTTATGGGTAGTAAGCGTTCGGTTACTGCTTTGAATTTAAAAATCGGCGGCGGCGCGCCTGTATCGGTACAGTCGATGCTCAACCGCCCCGCCGAGGATATAGAGGGCTCTGTCGCGCAGGCGAAAGAGCTGGAGCAGGCGGGATGTCAGATGATTCGCGCTGCTGTTCCCGATAGGAATGCGGTCAGACTGATTGCCGCATTAAAGGAAGCGGTATCCGTACCGGTTGTCGCGGATATCCACTTTAACTACAAGCTCGCGCTTGAATCGGTTGCGGCAGGTGTAGATAAAATCCGTATCAATCCGGGCAATATCGGCTCTGACGACCGTGTCAAGGCAGTTGCCGATACCTGCAGGGCGCACGGAATCCCGATTCGTATCGGTGTGAATTCCGGCTCGCTGGAAAAGCATATACTGGCGAAGTACGGTCATCCGACCGCGGAGGCTTTGTGCGACAGCGCACTGTATCACGCCTCTCTGTTAGAAAAATTTGATTTTAATGATATAGTTCTTTCGATGAAGTCCTCGGACGTTAAAACGATGGTGCAGGCGTACCGTCTGGCGGCTGAGCGCTGTGATTACCCGCTGCACCTCGGCGTGACCGAGGCGGGGACGAAGCGCATGGGTATTATCAAGTCATCCGTCGGTATCGGCTCTCTGTTGGTTGACGGAATCGGCGACACCATCCGCGTATCGCTGACCGACAATCCCGTAGAGGAGGTATACGCCGCCAAGGATATCCTCAAAGCAATCGGCATAGGGGAGAAGGGTATCCGCTTTGTATCCTGCCCGACCTGCGGAAGAACGAAGATTGATTTGATTGCGCTTGCAAACGAGGCGGAAAGCCGCCTGAGAGATTGCAAGAAGGATATTACCGTCGCGATTATGGGCTGCGTTGTCAACGGCCCCGGCGAGGCAAAGGAAGCCGATATCGGTATTGCCGGCGGCGACGGTATGGGACTGGTTTTCAAGGGTGAAGAAGTCATTGCCAAGGTACCCGAAAATCAGTTGATTGATGTATTGGTTCAGGAAATAGAAAAAATGTGAGTATGATTTAAACCGGATTGAAAGGGATTAGATGATAACTTTATCGGATGTATTCTCACAGTATAACGTCGCGATTGACCCTGCGCTTTGCGACGCCGCTGTGAGCACTGTCAAAATCAATAGGGAAAAACGAATGATTACCGTCGAGATTCATCCGGCGGCGACGGTCAAAAGAGCCGTGATTTTCTCGCTGCAAAAGGCAATCGAAGACGCGGATATCGGTGTGGATAAGGCTATCGTTCATGTTAGGTACACGCCTGAAATGTTTGATTTGAGCTATTTCGATGAGCTTGTCACAGCTCTTCGCGCCGAGACCCCGAGCTATAACGGCTCTCTGAATGACGCTGAATTAGAGAAGTCGGGCGACAATATGCTGATTGTCAATCTGGCACACGGCGGCGCAGGACTTTTGGAGGGTATGGGCTTCAAGGAAGCGCTGAGTGATTTGATATACCGTGAATTCGGTCTGCAATATGAGATTGAATTCGGCGGCGTGACCGAGCTGAAAGCGGACGACAGACAGTTTATCGACAGTATCGAGAACGCACAAAAGAAAATCGAGCGCAAAAAGCTCGAGGAATTGACGCATCTTTTTGAAGATGACGAAAAGACCAACGTAAAAACTGAAAAAGCGCAGGCGACTGAGATCGAGGTCAGAAAAGGTAAGTACCTTTATCCTCAGATTATCCCTTCTACCGTCAGCCCACTGTACGGCAGAGTGACAAAAGGGAAGATGCTGCCCCTCGAAAATATCGCATACGATACCGGTCGCGCGACCGTATGGGGCGACGTTTTCGCGACAGAAACCAAAACGACCCGATCGGGTGATAAAAACATTATCACCTTTGATATTACCGATTACACCGGTTCGATTACTGTCAAGGTTTTCGATTCCATTCAGAACTGCAAGGTTCTTGAAAAAGTAAAAAAAGGCTCTACCATCATTGTTTCCGGTGATGTGGAGTTTGACAAATTTGCCGGCGACACTGTTATCAACGCCCGCTCCATTTCTACCGTCAAAAAGGTAAATGTAACGGATAAGGCGGAGAAAAAGCGCGTTGAGCTGCATTTACATACCAATATGTCACAAATGGACGCGGTCAACGACGCAGGCTCTCTTGTCAGACGAGCGGCGGAGTTCGGACACACGGCTGTCGCGATTACCGACCACGGCGTCGCGCAGGCATTCCCCGACGCGATGAATGCCGCGGAGGAACTGAGTGATAACGGTACGGATATCAAGGTTATCTACGGCACAGAGGCGTATTTCATCGACGATTTATGTACCTGTGTGGATGGTGAGCAAAATGAACCGCTCGACGGTACCTTTGTTTGCTTTGACCTTGAAACGACCGGGCTTTATGCCTATAACGATAAAATCACGGAAATCGGCGCAGTTAAAATCAAGGACGGCATAATCATCGACAGCTTCTCGACCTTTGTGAATCCCGAGCGTCCGATACCCGCGAATATTGTACAACTGACAGGAATTACGGACAACATGGTTGCCGGAGCGCCTTCACAGAGTGAAGCGGTGCAAAATTTCCTCGATTTTTGCGACGGCGCTGTCGTTGTGGCGCACAATTCCCCCTTTGATACCGGCTTCATCCGCAAGGCGTGTGAAAATATGGGCGTCGAATACAATCTGACCTCGATTGATACGGTCGCGATCGCCCGCTCTATCCTGCCGGATATTAACAACGTCAAGCTCGACACGCTTGCAAAATACTTTCATCTCGGTAAATTCAACCACCACCGCGCGGTAGATGATGCCGAAATGCTTACGAATATTTTCTTAAACCTCTGCCGGCTGCTTACCGAGCGCATGAATATCCATGATGTTCAGCAGCTGAAAAAGGAGGTTGTCGGCGGCGATTATAAAAAGCTGCCGACCTATCACCAGATAATTCTTGTCAAGAATAATAGCGGCTTGAAAAACCTCTACAGGCTGATTTCTAAATCCCATCTTGACTATTACTATAAGCGTCCGCGTATTCCGAAATCGGAACTGATGAAATACCGCGAGGGCCTGATTATCGGTTCTGCCTGCGAGGCGGGTGAGCTGTACCGCGCAATCATCGGCTGCCACAGTCAGCGTGAAATCGAGCGAATCGCTTCATTCTATGACTATCTGGAAATCCAGCCAAGCGGTAATAACGAGTTTTTGATTCGCGAGGGCGCGTTCGGCGATATAAAGGATTTGCAGTCCGTCAACCGTTCGATTGTTAAGCTCGGCGACAGATTAGGCAAGTTGACCGTCGCCACCTGCGACGTACATTTTATGAATCTGTATGACGCGGATTACCGCAAGATTCTGCTGGCTGCGCAGGGCTTTTCCGACGCCGACCGTCAGGCACCGCTGTTTTTCCGCACCACGGCGGAAATGCTGGAGGAATTCGCTTATCTCGGCGACAGAGCTTATGAAGTCGTCGTTGAAAACACCAACGCGATTTCCGATATGTGCGAGAATATCCGTCCGATTCCAAAGGGAAATTTCCCGCCGTTCATTGAGGGCGCAGAGGAACAGCTCGTTTCCATCACCTACAGCCGTGCAAAGGAAAAATACGGCGATCCTCTGCCTGAAATCGTTGCAGCGCGACTGAAAAAAGAGTTGGATTCCATCACAAAATACGGTTATTCCGTTCTGTATATGACAGCGCAGAAGCTGGTTGCCGACAGCGAAGCCCACGGCTATCTGGTCGGCTCGCGAGGTTCGGTAGGCTCGTCCTTTGTCGCGACGATGTCCGGTATCTCCGAGGTCAACCCGCTGTGTCCGCACTATATCTGCAACAACTGCAAGCACAGTGAATTCATCACCGACGGCTCCTACGGCTCGGGCTTTGACCTCCCGCCGAAGAATTGCCCCGAATGCGGCGAGCCGATGGAGCGCGACGGTCATGAGATTCCCTTTGAAACCTTCCTCGGATTCAAGGGTGACAAGGTTCCCGATATCGACCTGAACTTCTCAGGCGAACAGCAGAGTGCTTCTCACCGCTATACCGAGGAGCTGTTCGGCAGAGAGAACGTCTTTAAAGCGGGTACGATTTCTACCGTTAAGGATAAAACCGCTTATGGTTATGTCAAGAAATACTGCGAGGAACACGGCGTTTCCATGCGGAAGGCAGAGATGAACCGCCTGTCCGTCGGCTGTACCGGAATCAAGCGAACGACCGGTCAGCATCCCGGCGGCATGGTCGTTGTACCGAAGGACATGGAGGTCTATGACTTCTGTCCCGTACAGCATCCCGCCAACGATATGTCCTCGCCGAACATTACAACTCACTTCGACTTCCATTCCATTCACGATACGATTACTAAGCTCGATGAGCTGGGGCATGATGTTCCGACGATTTATCACTATCTGGAGGAATTCACAGGAATCCCCGTGATGGAAGTTTCCATGTCCGACCCGGAGGTTATGTCGCTGTTTGTATCTACCGAGGCGCTCGGCGTTACGCCCGAGGATATCGACTCTGAGACAGGTACATTTTCACTTCCAGAGGTCGGCACCTCGTTCGTCCGGCAGATGCTTGTGGAATCGCAGCCGAAGACCTTTTCCGACCTGCTTCAGATTTCAGGTCTGTCACATGGTACGGATGTATGGATCGGCAATGCTGCTGACTTAATTAAGAACGGCACCTGTACGATTTCCGAGGTTATCGGTACGCGTGATTCTATCATGACCTACCTGCTTCATAAGGGACTGGAACCCTCTATGGCATTCAAAATCATGGAGATTGTGCGTAAGGGTAAGGCAACGAAGCTGCTGACCGATGAGCATATCAACGCGATGAAGGAGCATGACGTACCTCAGTGGTACATTGACTCCTGCATGAAGATTAAATATATGTTCCCGAAGGCACACGCTGCGGCGTATATGATTTCCACTCTGCGTCTCGGCTGGTATAAGGTACATAAGCCCGTCGAATATTACGCCGCTTACTTTACCGTGCGTAATGATAATTTTGACGGCGCGACACTGATTAAGGGCAGGCAGGCCGTCCGGGATAAAATCAAAATGATTAACAATAAGGGCTACGAAGCCTCTGATAAGGAAAACGCAGAGGTTCCGATGCTCCAGATTATGAATGAGATGCTGGCGCGCGGTATCGAGGTTCTGCCTGTGGATATTTTCAAGTCCAAGGCAAAGACTTTTGTGATTGAGGACGGAAAAATCCGTCTTCCGTTCTGTTCTTTGTCGGGTATCGGGGAGAACGCCGCAATTGCGCTTGAGGAGCATGCGGCTCTCGGTGAATACCTTTCCATTGAGGATATTCCCCTCAAGGCAAAGGTGTCGAAATCTGTTGTTGAAACACTGCGCGAATGTGGTGCGCTCGCGGATTTGCCTGAGAGCGCCCAGATGAGTTTGTTTTGATAAAGTGTGAGTTTTCTGTTTGAGGTGATATTTTGAAAAAAAATATTAGTTTAAAAACGATTCTGCTTGTCATACTGTATACTACGGTATTGATATTCTTCTTCATTCATCTGGATGATGTACTGGGTATTCTCGGCGTATTTCTCGCCGTTCTCAGTCCGGTTATCTATGGCGTGTTTATCGCTTATGTTTTAAATTATCCTTACAAGATGTTTTATGAACACGCGTTCAAAAAAATGGGTCAGAAACACAAATGGCTTTTAAAGGTGAAGAAGCCCCTTGCAATCGCTCTGTCATATATTATTGTCATCGGTATTATCACCTTCTTAATCAGCATGATGATACCTGAATTGGCGAAAAGTGTTCAGACTTTCCTTGATAATTTGCCCGAATATGAAGCGAATCTCCGCGCATGGACAGATGATTTAGCAGATTTTATATATAATATCAGCGGTTATAACCTTTATGAGATGACTTCTTTCAATAATATCGTAACGATATTAACCGGCAGCCAAACGACTGAGTTCTTTACGAATTTTGCTTCGTCAATTGTTCCTTCGGCGTTCACGACGGTAATGGGTATCGGTACGGGCATCTATAACTGGGGCATTGGAATCGTTATTTCCATCTACATGATTGCCAGCAAGGATGTGCTGCTTGCTCAGGCAAGACGCGTGATTGTCGCTTTTACTCCCGATAAATTCAGCAGCCGTTTCTTCCATGTATGTACTGTTTTTAATCAGAAATGCGGTAAATTTATCATTGGCAAGATTATTGATTCATCTATTATCGGATTGATGTTCTTCATCGGAATGTCGATATTCCGCTTTGATTATCCGCTGCTCATCAGCGTTATCATGGGCATTGCAAATATGATTCCGTTCTTCGGACCGTTTATCGGCGGTATACCCTCTACGGTTTTGCTATTGCTGATTGACCCGATGGAGGCGCTGTGGTTCGTTGTCTTTCTTGCGATACTTCAGCAGTTTGACGGTAATGTGCTCGGACCGAAGATCCTCGGCGAATCTGTCGGAATCTCCGGGTTCTGGATTATGGTTTCCGTTATCGTCGGCGGCGGATTGTTCGGCATTGTCGGCATGGTTCTCGGCGTACCGTTCTTTGCGGCGATATTCACGCTGATTTCTCAGTTAGTCGATAAACGAATGGAAATTAAAGCACAACGTAAGGCTTTGGCTGAAGCAGAAGCTGAACCGGCTGATGCCGGCGCTCCCGAGGTGGAGGAAGCGTCACCGCCGGTTCCTAAAAATACACAATAATTTAAAATATTATTTAGGAGGTTTTCAAGATGCAATTGAAAAAAGTAGTAAGTCTGTTATTGGTTATTGCCGTTATGCTGACGCTTACCGTTATCCCGGCTTCTTTCTCCGCAAAGACTGCGGACGTTGCCGAGACCGGTGCATCAACAAACAATTATAACCTGACAGGCAATGTCCAAACGGGAAACATCCTGCATGCCTTCAACTGGCGAATGACCGATCTCGTGAAATATGCACCCGAGATTGCCGCTGCCGGATACAGCGCCGTGCAGATTTCCCCGATTCAAACAACTAAGGTCACCTCTAATGACGGTTCTTATGCGACCGACTGGTGGTCCTTCTATCAGCCTACCGATATGAAAATCGGTAACGCTCTCGGTACTGCCGCCGACCTGAAAGCAGCTACCACCGAGCTGCACAAGTACGGTATCAAGGTCGTAGCGGACGTTGTTACCAACCATGTTCAGAACTGTGAGAACAAGTCAGATGCTAACAACATCAACGCTACACTGAGAACTTATCTGCGTCATTCTCCTACCGGCAGCATGACGACGACAAGCGACAACACCCGTGAAGCGATGACCCAGAACGATATGGGCGGTCAGCTTCCCGACATCAATACAAGCAATAAGGACTATCAGAACTATGTTATCAACAATTTGCTTAATCCGCTGGCTGATAACGGCGTAGACGGCTTCCGTTTTGACGCTGCGAAGCATATCGAAACGCCCGACGACGCGACAGGCTCTGATTACTGGCCGACAGTCACCTCCGCTATTAAGGCGAAGAACTCCAATGCGTTCATTTACGGCGAGGTTCTCGCGAACGCGGGTAAGTTCAATATCAGCTCCTATACCAAGTATATGAACGTTACCGATTATGCTTTCGGCAACACTGTTCGCAGCGCGCTCTCCAGCAAATCTGCTTCTAATCTGGTCAACTATGGCTACAGCGGTTCTCAGAAGAATCAGAACGTGCTTTGGGTCGAATCCCACGATACCTTCTGTGACAATACCTCTACCAGCCTGACCAAGAAGCAGCAGATTGTCGGTTGGGCGGTTATCGGCGCCCGTGCCGACGCTCCCGCGCTGTTCTTTGTACGTCCGAAGCATGAGGCGCTTGATTCTCCCGGCTTCATTAAGTACGATGAGCTGATGGGCGCTCCCGGCGCTGCCGATACATGGAAAGATGTTTCTGTCGTAGCGGTTAACCACTTCAAGAACGCTTTTGCAGGTCAGAACGAGACCGTCACCGCAAACGGTTCCAACCTCTTTATTCAGCGCGGCACCACCGGTATGGTCATCGCAAACCTGAACGCTTCTTCCGCTGCCATCAGCCAGAGCTGTACCATGGCGAACGGCACCTATACCGATCAGGTAACCGGTAACAAGTTCACCGTCTCCGGCGGCAAGATCAGCGGTAATGTCGGTGCTTCCGGCGTTGCGGTCATCTACAACAAGGATGCGAGCAATTCCGCTCCGACAATCTCTCTGAAGCTCGACGGCACAACACTGACCCCCGAAACTCTCAGCAGATATACCGCAGCTACCGCTACCATCTCCGTTGATATTGCGGACGCTACCTCCGGTACTATTAAGGTTTCCAACCTTTCCGCAGTAAACGTCAAGAACGGTAACACCACCTTCAAGCTCAACAGCACCATTCCTTACGGCAAGAGCATTGATATTACCGTTACCGCAACCAACGGAACCAAGACGGTTTCCAGAACCTACAATATCAAGAAGAAGAACCCGAACGAAGCGAAGAAGGTTTACTTCGACAACAGCAACATGAAATGGCCTGTTGTCTACGTATATTGTAAGACCGGCGAGGCTGCCAGCACACAGATTGCGGCTTACGACGCATATCAGCTGACCGGCACGACTACGGGCGTCTTGTCCTACACCGTACCGTCAAATACAAATTATGTCAAGTTCAACGAAGGATACATTCCCGCTACCGGCGACAAGTACGGACGTGCCCACCTGTTCCACAGCATTTCGGAATGCGGCGGCTACTGCGGACGTACCATGCCCGAGACCGTTGTGAACTACGGTACTGCCAACAAAAAGGCAAACCGTGAAAACGGCGGCTATAAGCTCGAGGGTGCGATGATTCTGAAGGATCTCCGCTTTGAGGACTATGGTGATTATCCTGTTGCGACCCTGACCGCTGCCGATACCACTCTCAACGGCTCCACTACACCGACAACCGCTCCGCCTACTACTGCGCCTCCTACAACCCCACCTCCTACGCAGAAGCCCACTACTGTTCCTCCTACACAGAGACCTACCTCCGACGGCAGCAAGCTCCTGCTCGGCGATGCTGATGCTGACGGCACAGTTTCCATCTACGACGCTACCAGAATCCAGAGAAAGCTCGTTGAGCTCGATACAATTGACGCGAATCATGTGGTTTGTGCGGACGTCGATAAGGACAACGAAATCACCATTCTCGACGCTACTGCTATCCAGCGTTACTTAGCGGGTATTGATAATAAGTACGGTATTGATACGTACATTGACGGTTCCACTCCCGTAACGCCCACCACTCCCGTAACACCGACCTACGCAGAGGATCCGACCGATCCTTGGAGTGACGACCCGACTGATGCGCCTATCCCGACTCCCGGTCCGCTTTCGAATGATTTTGTTGCCGTTATCTACTGCGAGGCTTCCGGTACTGACGACGCCAGCAGAAACAAAGAGGCAAGATTCAATAAATCCACCGGTACGCTGACCTATAACTTTGAGGGTGACAGCTACGTATTTGTACGTAACTATGATACAGGCGTCCAGTATTGCACAGACGGCTGGCAGGGCTTCGTCAATCCCGTAACGCTTATCAATGAGAAAAACTTGACTGCTATGTTTGATAAGATGTATGTTCCCGCCGGAACGCATACGCTCTATCTTTCCTCAAACGGAGACGATACCTATACCTTAGGCTACGGCGACGGCAGCTCGGTTGATCCCGGCACAGACCCGACATCCCCTTCCGGTGACGGCGATACCTATGATGTATACTTCAGCACCAAGGAATGGGGGACTGTATACGCGTATGTATGGACGACCGGCGGCGGTGATAAACAGAAATGGCCCGGAATCCCGATGGATTTTGTAGAAACTAATCCTTACGGCGAGAAGGTATTCAAGTTTACTATCGAGCCTCAGTACGACAATATTATCTATAATAACGGTAACGGCGCCCAGACAGTCGACCTTGCTCTGGACGGCACACCGAATATGGGCTATTACATCAGCGGTCAGGAGAACGGAAAGTACACCTGCGGTACTTACATCTACGGCGTTGAGTAAGCGTTTCAACCACTAATATTTCAGCCGGTACGTTTGTACCGGCTGATTTTTTGCAGCAATAAAAAATGCCCCGCCAAGCTGCGGAGCGAAAGAATTGACAAATATTGCAATTACTATTATACTGTATAAGGCTGTAAATCCGATATTAAATCGTCGATATGCTCTCCTTCTGCTTCAAGTTGAATCGGTTGGGCTAAATCAAGCGACAGAATACCGATAATGGAGTGCGCGTCTACCGAGTAATCGCGACAGCTGAGCATGATTCTGATGTTCGGATATTTTGCAGTCATTTCGACAAATGCGCGTGCTTTTGCGATACTTGAAATCGTAACCGTACTGAAATACATAGAAAACCCTTCTTCCATTCTCTATATTAGCACGATTTAAAGCGATATGCAACGTTAAATTTGCCGAATATTCCTCCTTTTTGTCAGGTGATTTTATTTGAAATTTTCTATAATGACGTTAGGCTGTAAGGTCAATCAGTATGAATCGCAGTTAATGTCGGAGCTTTTGTCAGAAAACGGCTATGAAAACGCGTCCGATTATCACAACGCCGATATCTGCATTATTAATTCCTGTACCGTCACCGCGACCGGCGATTCAAAATGCAGAAAAACAATTAATCGTATCCGCAGAGAGAACCCCGACTGCATTATTGTTCTGTGCGGCTGTATGCCGCAGGCTTTTTCCGATAACCTCACGCTGTTTGAGGGCTGCGACATCGTGATGGGCAATACCGCCCGCAGAGAGATTGTCCCTGTTCTCGATGAATATTTGCGTGACAGAAATCAAATTATACGCATTGCACCGCATGAAAAGGGAGAAGTATTTGAGCCGATGCAGGTTGGCGGCTTTGAATCCCGCACACGCGCTTTTGTCAAGATTGAGGATGGCTGTAACCGCTTCTGTTCCTATTGTATTATTCCGTACGCCCGCGGAAGAGTCCGCTCAAAGCCGTTGGATGTTCTCAAAAAAGAGGCAAATGATTTGGCTTCTGCGGGATTTAAAGAAATCGTACTGGTCGGAATCAACCTTTCCGCCTACGGTCAGGAATTTGACGCGGATATCTACGACGCGGTCAAGACCGTATGCGAGGTTAAAGGCGTCAAGCGCGTGCGATTAGGTTCTGTTGAGCCTGAGCGCATGACGCGTGAAACGCTGGAAAAGCTCGCGAGGCTCGACAAATTCTGTCCGCATTTTCATTTATCGCTCCAGTCGGGATGTGACGAAACGCTCAAGCGTATGCGCCGCCACTACAATACTGCCGAATACCGCCGCATTGTCAATCAGATTCGCGAGCTGTTTGATAACCCTGCAATTACCACGGATGTAATGGTCGGCTTTGTAGGGGAGAGCGATGAGGAATTTTCACAGTCGCTTTCCTTTTGCGAAGAAATGGGCTTTGCGAAGACCCACGTCTTTCCGTATTCCCGCAGAAAAGGAACATCTGCCGATAAAATGGACGGGCATATTCCCGAGCGCATCAAGCATGAACGTTCTAATGTGATGATTTCCCGAATGCTGGACGAGCAAAAACGTTTTTTGCAGAATCAGGTGGGAAAGAGGACGACCGTTTTGATTGAAGCCGTGGATAAAGACGGCGTTTATGACGGTTATACGCCGAATTATACCCGAGTCAAGCTGAATGATGCGTCATTGCAATCGGGCGAGCTGTATGAAATCATCATCACGAAGGCGTATGATGATTACTGCTCCGCCGAGGTCGTCAGATAGCGCATCACGTTGACGATTTCCGCTTGATTTTCCTCGTTCCGGAAACTGTCATAGCTGTATAGAATAAAGCCGTCAGCCTTTGAACGGCGCAGGATTTTGATTTCTGTCTGCAAAATATCATCGTTGTCGAGCCACGTCCCGTCGTCAGCGTCAGTTCCCGCCTTATATCCGGAAAGTCCGATTAGAAGTTTGAGACGGTCGTGCTTCTTTAAGGCGAGCCATTCGCTAAGACTGTCCTCAAAGGTCAGCGCGGGATTATCAAGGCTGAAATAGAGCTGAGGGCAGATATAGTCGATATAGCCTTCCTCTGCGCACCACGTTTTAACATCGGCAAATAAGCCGTCGTTGTTGCCGAGATTTCCCTGCGGCGAGATACCAAAGGCAATATCCTCCTTTGCTTCATGCGCCGCTTGATAGGCGGCGCGTACCATTTCATTGACATTTTGCTTGCGGAATTCCTCAAGCGTTAACTTCTTATTGTGATTCGCTGTATAGGCTTCGTAATCCGCTTTATCAAAATCGCCGCAGTTTTCCGGATAAAAGTAGTCGTCAAACTGCACTCCGTCAATATCGTAGTTCTCTACCAGTTCCTTGACGCCGTTTGCAATCAGCTCTTTTGTCGCTTCTAAGGCGGGATTCAGGTACAGACTTCCGTTGATATTCACCCCGATAGATTCGTCTTTGCTGTAAGGATTCGCCTTGCTTAAACTTGCAGGTGTATTCTTTGTACTGATGCGGTACGGATTGACCCATGCGTGGACGTACAAGCCGTTCTCTTTGCATTGCTTTACAATGTATGCCAAAGGGTCAAAACCCGGGTCAACGCCCTGCTCTGAGCTGATGATATGTGACCAAGGAAAGTATTTTGACGGATAGATCGCATCACAGAAGGGGCGTACCTGTACAATCATCGTATTGAAGCTTCCCTGCTTCATGTCTTGAATAATGCCGTCGATTTTATCCTCAAACGCGGATTGTTTATCTTTTTCGTTCTCAACATCAAGCGTCATATACGTGACCCATACGCCGCGTGTTTCTTGCGGCATAGTTGCTTTTGCGTATGTGACTGTCTTGTCAGGCTGCTTTTTCTGCTGTTCAACTGCTTTCGGCAAATGTGCTTTCAGACTGATTGCCAGTGCCAGCAGCAGGATGGATAACACGATCGGCATTATCTTTTTTACTTTCATTTTATCACTCCGAGGTTTCTATGTTTTATCTTGTGCTTTATTTGATATTGATAAATCTTGTTGCGATTATCGTGACGGCGCATGATAAGCTGGCCGCGATTCATCATCGGCGCAGAATTCCCGAGCGGGTATTACTGTTAATATCGGCGATGGGCGGCGCTCCGGCGATGTACCTGACGATGCTTGTCATCCGTCACAAAACGCGCAAGCCTCTTTTTATGATAGGTATTCCTCTGATTTTTATTTTAGAACTTGTAATCATTCTGGTGACGGCGCATTATGGTTTCCACGCGATATGAATTTGAGGTAAAGCAGGATAACGACGGAAGTACGCTGCGCACCTTTTTACGGATGGAATGCGGTATTACCGCCCGCTCTATGACACTGCTGAAATACGGCGACGGTGGGATTTACCGTGACGGTGAACTGTTAAAGGCGCATGATACCATCCATACGGGCGACAAAATCACGCTGTTGTTACCGCCCGAGGAAAACAATATCGTTCCGGTTAAGGGCGAGCTTTCTATATTGTACGAGGACGATTATCTGCTGATTGTGAATAAGCCTGCGAATATGCCGGTTCATCCGACAAAGCAGCATCAGCTTGATACTCTCGCCAATATCGTTTCCGATTATCAGCAAAGCAGGGGAGAGAGCTATACCTTTCGTGCCCTGAACCGCCTTGATAAGGATACCTCCGGATGTGTGGTGATTGCAAAAGATCGCCTGACCTACGCGCTTGTTCTTCCTACCGTCCGCAAAACTTATGTTGCGGTATGTCAGGGAAAAGTGGATGAAGCGGGTATCATTGATATGCCGATCGGTTTGGCGAAGGGCAGCTCCATGAAACGTACAGTGCGCGAGGACGGCTCTCCGGCAGTAACGCATTACAAGCCGGTTGCATACGGGAACGGTCATACTGTTTTGGAGCTACAGCTTGAAACCGGACGAACGCATCAGATTCGCTGTCACCTGAGTGCTGCCGGTTATCCGCTTGCAGGCGACGACCTCTACGGCGGGAGCAGGGAACTGATACAATGTCAGGCACTGCATTGTCGCGACGTTACGCTGATGCATCCTGTCACTAAACAGCAAATTCAGATAACAACGGAAATTCCGAAAGAATTCCTGCAAATAATAAAAGAGGGCTGAATGCCCTCTTTATTTGATATGTAATCGTTCCTTTTTGTTGACGCCCTTGATTCCTCCCAGCGCGCCGAAAACAATCAGCACAATAAAACGCAGAAGGGTTATTAACCCAATTGTTTCTCCTGTACTCAGACTCGCGATAAACATAATTACAAATACCGCAAACCCGCAAATCAATCCTAAAATCAATCCGCGGCTTTTGCTCATAGCTGCGCAGACATACGCGCCGAAGAAACCACCGACAGCGTCGGCAATCAACATGATATACGGCAAAAGCGAATAGGGAATAGCTGACGCAAAGTTGATTACCGCGCAAATCACGCACAACAGTAGAAGCGTTACGGCGAGCGCTGTTGCAATTCCGATCAATATCTGTTTTATCGGTATTCCACGGCTGTTTATAAATCCGGACATAAAAAATCACCTCTGTAATTTCTATTCGGAGGTGACTGTTTTTATAATCTTACTGTTCTTTTTTTGCGTTTTTCTTTTCTTCTTTTGCTTTTTTCTTTGCTTCACGCATTTCCTGAAGCTGTTGCACCTTGCTTGCTTTCGGATTCTCGGCAGGCTCTTTGATGGTGTCGACGCTGGAGATTGCCCATTTCTTGAATTTCATCTTTACTCTGTCTGAGCCTGTCTCGATGATGAAAGCGTCCTCGTCCTCTTTGATAGCGACGATTCTGCCGACAATGCCGCCGATTGTGGTGACGTCATCGCCGATAACGATGTTATTGCGCATCGCCTGTTCTTCTTTTTTTCTCTTTGAACTGGGTCTGATCAGTACTAAATAAAGCACACCGAAAAGAGCTACGTATATGAGTATCATTAACCATCCTTGCATGATCATACATCCTTTCTTGCGATTTCTTATCAATTATAACAGTAAAAGTCAACTTTTGCAAGTATAAATTGCGATTGAGTTAAGATATCCAAATTCATTTGTAATTGTTGATAAAACGGCAATACTTTTTTTCTGACGTTTTGGTCAAGTTTCTGTGATAATTTCTTAGTTTTGTATAGGATACATGAATTTGTTAAAAAATTATTTACACAATCATTCTTTATAATTCTAATAAATAATTATGAATTAGAATTAAATTTGTATAATTATAGTAGTTTAGAATGGAGTGAAACAGATGAAAAAGCTTTTATCGTTAACGATATGTCTGACTGTGATTTTAAGCACAATCGCCGTAACGGCTGTTTCTACATCTGCGGTTGATAATGAAGCCTTGGGCGCTTCGGATAACGAAGCCGCCGGTTATATTGACCTTGCTGATACTGCTGCTCCGGAAATTGCCGAAGAAGGCGCGGATATCGCTTCTGATGAAGAATTGGCGGATGTAGGCGCTGCAGTTGATATGCAAAGCAGCGGCGAGATTACTCCTGTCAACTTGGGCGACAGCTTTTATGCCCGTCTGAAAATGATAAAGTACAGTGATTATTATTTGACAGCACCCGCTAAGCCTACCGACACGGCGATTCTCAGAACGTTGAATGAATATAATTCTCAGGTTTGGCATTTTACGCGCGACGGAAGCGCTTACCGTATCCGTAACGTCGCCAATAACAGCTATCTTGAAATGAGCGGTTCCGAGATAAAAGAGGGTGCGTACCTTTTCCACGACGGGACAAAGAGTAATTCTGCCGCACAAAAGTGGTATATCACGAAGGATACGACCGGCTACAGAATCCATTCCGCAATCAACGATGGTTATGTTATGGTCTGTGTCAGCCCGACCGCGAGCACATCCCGTGTTGTATTGACGACCGCGGTTACCAATGCGCGCGCTTATTTTAGCTTTGATAAGCTGAAAATCACCTCTGATTTGCTCAGTACACCGATGGTGAAATTGTCAAATCATTTAAACGGTGTTTTGGTAGACTGGAACGACGTTACAAATGCAACACAGTATCGCGTTTACCGCTTTAACGATTCAACAAAAAAATGGATAGCTTTAGCTGATGTGAAGAAATCCAACTATATTGATACCACAGCCGTCAGCGGAACTACCTATCAGTACACTGTTAAGACGATCAGTCCCGTGCTTTCTAAATATTCTGCTAAATCCATTAAATATATCGCGGCGCCGAAAGCGGCGGTCAATAACACTGCTGACGGTCCTCAGATTTATTGGAGTAAGGTAAACGGAGCTGAAAAATACAGCGTATTCTATCATAATGGTTCTCAGTGGAAAACGCTCGGCACCACAACGGCTACCAGCTATCTGCATAAAGGCTTTGAGTATAACAAAACGTATAAATATACTGTCCGCTGTATTTCCGCAGACGGTAAAAGCTATACCTCTGCTTATGATACCAACGGCGTTTCCAATATGATTGTACCGACTCCTGAGGTAAAAACCTCAATCATGCCTTTCTCTTGTGATTTATCGTGGGCAAGGATTGCGAACGCAGCGAAGTACAGAGTCTTTTATAAGAGCAAGGCAAACGGTTGGAAGTGGGTGCAGGCAGGCGATACTGCCGAACCCACCTACAGCTTTTCCGATGTGGTCAGCAATAACGGCTATTACTTTACTGTCCGCGCGCTTGACAGCAAAGGTAAATTAATCAGCGGCTTTAAGTCCACCGCACTGGTGACTTTCTATGAAGCGCCCTGTGTATTTGATATTACATCTTCATCCGGTACAAGAAAAATTTCATGGTATCCTATAGACGGCGCCGAACAGTATCGCGTATTTGCATGGAACGGTCAAAAGTGGAAGGCGAAGGGTGACACGCCCTATTATACGACGAGCTTAAGCGTCCCTATCTCAGGTAAGGCAGAAGAAAATCTCTGTTATGCTGTTCGCTGTATGGACAAAAACGGTAAATTCATCAGCTATTATCTGGAAACCGTTATTGAATCCGATTTGCGCTATTATTACCCCGGCGAGTATACATCTACCCATAAATTCTGATTTGATGCATTGACGGGTCTCTGTGCCTGTTGTTAGGCAGGCTGATAGATTTCAGCCTGCCTTTTTAATCCTTACATCATTAATCGCACAGCGCAGATACTGATGGTATCAATGATTTTATTTTTAAACGCTTTATTGTCAACATCTTAGGAAACAATAAGGAGACGCCTTATGAAAAAGAGATTTAACCGCTTATTTTTAACGCTGTCGTTTTTTGTGGGTTTATTTGTATTTTGCATTTCGACTGAAGCAGCTGAAAATAAAGAAAAAAATCCAGTCGATACCGGAGCTTCGGAGCAAATTGCCGATACCGGCGTTTCTTACGCCAATCTCGGACAGAGCTTTTATGCGCGAATCAGCCTTTCCGACCCGGAGCTGTATTTTACCGTTCCGGATAACGTTATGGATACAACACAGTTGAAAGCATATACCGATAACGGGTCGCAGATTTGGCATTTTACGCGCCAGTCCGACGGCTCCTATAAAATCCGCAACGTCGGGAAAAATCTTTATATGGAGCTATACAACGGAACTCCGAGTGAGAACGGCGAGACCTTTCATACCGAAGCCGACAATCTTCCCGACCAACGTTGGATTTTACAAAGTGTCGGCAACGCCTATCAGTTAATTACCTGCTGTGATACTTCCTATATGCTTAAGGGTGTTAATCTCTACGGCAATTACGCAGAGCTGCATATCAGCCGGGATTCCTATCGTGATTCTACACATTTTATTATCACAAAGCTTCCCTATACAAGTGATTATTTGTCCACACCTGCCGTTACACTCAGCCCCGTAGTCGGCGGCGTGACCGTCAATTGGAGCAGTATTCCTTATGCGACCTCGTACCGTGTCTATCGCTATAACGATTCTACCAAAAAGTGGGTTGCGCTGAAGACGACGACAGGATTGACCTATACCGATAAAACGGTGGTCAGCGGTAAAACCTATCAGTACACTGTCAAATGTATTACACCGCTTACTTCGAAATATCAGTCAAAGTCGATTACTTATATTGCCGCTCCGAGTCCAAAGGTCTCCAATACCGTGTCGGGGCCTGTGATTTCCTGGGCGAAAGTTAACGGCGCGCAAGCGTATCGTGTCTTTTATAAAAGCGGTTCTACATGGAAGGCACTCGCGACGACTTCATCAACCTCCTACACCCATAAAAACGCCTCTTATAACGTCAATTATACCTACACTGTTCGGTGTATGACTGCCGACGGCAAAAAGTATACCTCCGCTTATAACACGACCGGCGTAAAGAACAGAATCGTCCAGACGCCGAAGTTTACCGTAACGCTCGACCCGAACGGCTTCCAGCTGAACTGGAACAAAATCAACGGTGCTTACCGATATAAGGTAATGATTAAAAGCAAGGCGACTAACTGGACATGGAGCAAATCCTATACCTGTATTTACAATAACTTCTTCTACAGCGAGCCGCTGGATAACGAGGCATATTATTTCACCGTTCGCTGTATGGACGAAAACAACAACTACATCAGTGGTTATACCACGTCCGCTAAATATATGTATTACAGTGCGCCGCACGTGACTAAATTTGTATCTACCTCTTCGACAACGTCTTTGACATGGAAAAAAGTACCGGGAGCAGCAAAGTACCGCGTATTCAGCTGGAACGGACAAAAGTGGGTCAAGCGCACCGATACGACTGCGGTTTCCGTCAATATAAAGAATACCGGTACGGCGGCGCAGAACGCCTGCTTTGCCGTCAGGTGCATGGACAAAAACGGTAAGTATATCAGCAGCTACTATGAAACGGTTCTGAGCGGCGGGTCAATTCTGTCCTACCATTCAGGCGGCTATACCTCAAAGCATAAATTCTGAAATACATAAAAATGAGCCTGTGCTTAATAACAGGCTCGTTTTTTATATCCTTGTATCGAGTATCTCTCTGTATTTGCGATAAAATTCTGTAAAAGTACCGTTATCGAGATTTTCTCTGATTTTTTCCATCAGCTTGTTGTAAAAGTACAGATTATGCATGACCGCAAGCCGCATACCGAGCATTTCCTTTGCTTTCATCAGATGACGGATGTAGGCTCTTGTATGATGCCGGCATACGGGACAGTCACAATCTCTGTCAATAGGGGAGTCGTCCGTTTCATATTTTGCATTGTTGATATTGATAATGCCGCTCCAAGTGAACAGATGACCGTGCCGCGCGTTTCGTGAAGGCATCACACAGTCAAACAGGTCGATACCTCTCGCGACTCCCTCCAAAATGTTCACCGGAGTGCCGACGCCCATCAGATAACGCGGCTTATCAGCGGGAGCGAACGGAAGAACCGCGTCTAGGACTTCATACATTACCTCTGTCGGTTCTCCGACAGCCAATCCGCCGACCGCGTAGCCGTCAAGCTCCAGCCCGGCGATTTCCTTCATGTGGTCAATGCGCAAATCCTTATAGACGCCGCCCTGATTGATACCAAACAACATTTGGTGCGGGTTGACGGTATCCTCCAGTACATTCAGGCGCGCCATCTCCGTCTGACAGCGCTTGAGCCATCTTGTTGTTCTCGCGACGGATTCTTTGGTATATCCGTACTCCGAGGGATTCGCGACACATTCATCAAACGCCATCGCAATTGTAGAACCGAGATTGGATTGAATCTGCATACTTTCCTCGGGGCCCATAAAGATACGCCTGCCGTCAATGTGGGAATTGAATGTAACGCCTTCCTCCTTGATGTTTCTCAGTTTTGCGAGAGAAAAGACCTGAAAGCCGCCTGAATCGGTCAGAATGATTCCGTCCCATCCCGTCATCTTGTGCAGACCGCCGAGCTGCTTTACGACAGTATCTCCCGGGCGCAAGTGTAAATGATAGGTATTTGACAGCATAATCTGTGTATTTATGTTCTTTAAATCGTAAGCGGAAAGACCGCCCTTGATTGCACCGCAGGTTGCAACGTTCATAAACGCGGGCAGCTGAACCGTCCCGTGTACCGTTGAAAATTCGCCGCGTCTCGCCGCGCCCTCTTGCTTGAATAATTGATACATATAAAAAATTCCTTTATAAAATCGCCATCGCGTCACCGAACGAGAAGAAGCGGTACTTCTCATTGACGGCTGTCTCATAGGCTTTCATGGTTTTATCATAGCCGTAGAACGCGGAAACCAACATAATCAGCGTGCTTTCCGGCAGATGAAAATTGGTAATCAAACCGTCCAGAACCTTGAATTCAAAGCCCGGGTAAATAAAGATATCCGTAAAGCCGTCGCAGGCTTTGATTTCACCCTGTGCGGCTACGCTCTCCAGGGTGCGGCAGGAGGTGGTTCCTACGGCAATTACGCGCTTTCCCGCTGCTTTTGTCGCTTTTATCAAATCGGCAGTTTCCTGCGGAATTTCATAATGCTCGGAGTGCATTTTATGCTTTGTTACATCATCAACCTTAACGGGACGAAAGGTTCCCAGACCGACGTGCAGGGTAACGTAGCCGATATTGACGCCCTTCGCCCTGATTTTATCGAGCAGTTCATTCGTGAAGTGCAGTCCCGCTGTCGGAGCTGCCGCGGAGCCAAGCTCGTGGGAGTATACCGTTTGGTAGCGCTCCTGATCCTTTAATTCTTCGGTGATATAAGGAGGAAGGGGCATTTGACCGATTTTATCCAGCGTCGTGTAGATGTTTTCTTCACAGGTGAGGTTGACGATTCGGTTGCCGTCGTCTGTTACCTCTACCACTTCAGCTTTCAACAAACCATCGCCGAAGGTGAAGCGGGAGCCGACCTTTGCCTTACGCCCCGGTTTTACCAATGTTTCCCAACGGTTTTCGTCAATCTGCCGCAGCAAAAGAAATTCAATTTTCGCGCCGGTGTCGTCCTTAACGCCGTAAATTCTCGCGGGTATGACGCGCGAATCGTTGACAATCAGACAGTCGCCCTCGTTGAGGTAGTCAATAATATCGTAAAAATGCCTGTGCTCAATCGCATCGGAATCCCTATGCAGCACCATCAGCCGCGAAGAATCACGGGGCTCCAGTGGTGTTTGAGCAATTAAATTTTCGGGCAAATTGTAAAAGAAGTCACTTGTTTTCATAGAATCGTCCTTTAAAATTGTCAATAGTTATGAAATGTCGATTATAAATTGACAAATCATCAGCCGGGTGTTATATTATAACATGAAAAATAAGACAGGAAATGTATCAAAACACCTATCACATAATATATTATAATTGAGAAAAACTCAACTGTTTTTTTAAATTTGGAGGAATTTATATGAAAAAATATAATGTTGGCATCATCGGCTGTACAGGAATGGTAGGGCAGAGATTCTCGCTACTGCTTGAAAATCATCCGTGGTTTAACCTCACCGCGATTGCCGCTTCTGCCCGCTCGGCAGGAAAGACCTACGAGGAAGCCGTCAGCAACAGATGGGCGATGACTTCACCGATTCCCGAAAATATCAAGGATATGGTAATCATGGACGCCGCCGATGTAGAGGCGGTCGCTTCTAAGGTCGATTTCGTATTTTGTGCGGTCGATATGAAAAAGGATGAAATCAAGGCGCTGGAGGAGGCTTACGCAAAGGCGGAATGTCCTGTAATTTCCAACAACTCCGCGAACCGCTCAACGCCCGACGTTCCGATGATTATTCCCGAAATCAACGCCGATCATGCAAAGATTATCGAGGCGCAGAAAAAACGTCTCGGCACAAAACGCGGCTTTGTCGCGGTCAAGTCCAACTGTTCGCTGCAGTGCTATGTACCCGCGATTCATCCTCTGAAAGAAAAATTCAAGGTCAACAAGGTGCTTGCCTGTACATATCAGGCGATTTCCGGCGCCGGCAAAAACTTCGAGCGCTGGCCTGAGATGGTAGATAACCTGATTCCGTATATCGGCGGCGAGGAAGAAAAGAGCGAGCAGGAGCCTCTGAAAATATGGGGACATATCGAGGGCGACAAAATCGTCAACTGCGACGATATCGCAATCACGTCCCAATGCCTGCGCGTACCTGTTTCCGACGGACACACCGCGGCAGTGTTTATGAGCTTTGATACCGAAGATAAGCCCTCTGTTGAAGAAGTGATTGATATCTGGACGAATTATAAGGGCAGAGCGCAGGAGCTGGAGCTTCCGTCCGCTCCGAAGCAGTTTCTGCATTACTTCACGGAGCCTGACAGACCTCAAATCAAATCCGAAAGAAACCTCGAGAACGGTATGGCGGTATCTGTCGGCAGACTCAGACCCGATACGCAGTATGATATGAAATTTGTATGCATGGCGCATAATACACTCAGAGGCGCTGCCGGCGGCGCAGTGCTGATGGCTGAGCTGCTTTGTGCCGAAGGCTATATTGACTGATTGGAGGACATCCATGAATAAACATATTTTTACAGGTTCAGGCGTTGCACTGATTACCCCGATGCATTCCGATGGTTCCGTTAATTATAAGGAGCTTGCCCGTCTGCTTGAATTCCAGATTGAGAACGGTACCGACGCGATTATTGCCTGCGGTACGACCGGTGAAGCGGCTACCTTAACCGTTAAGGAGCACTGCGACGTGCTTTCATTTGTTTGTGAAAAAGTTGCGGGAAGAATTCCGGTTATTGCCGGTACCGGTTCCAACGATACCAATACTGCAATTGAGCTTTCCAAATCTGCCGAGGCTTCCGGTGCGGATGCGCTGCTTTCCGTCACGCCGTACTACAACAAGACCTCGCAGACAGGCTTGATTCGTCATTTTACCACGATTGCCGACAATATTGATTTGCCGATGATTCTCTATAATGTACCCTCACGCACCGGCTGTAACATCAAGCCAAAAACCTACGCCGAGCTGTGCAAGCACGAGAATATCATCGCGACCAAGGAAGCAAACGGCGATATTTCCTCTGTATCGCAGACACGCTCGCTCTGCGGTGATAATTTGGATATTTATTCCGGTAACGACGACCAGACCGTTCCTTTTATGTCGCTCGGCGCACAGGGCGTTATCTCCGTTTTCGCAAATTTCTGTCCGAAGGAAATGCATGAAATCTGTGAGCTTTGCCTGAATAATAATTTTGCGGAAGCGTCAAAAATGAACTTCCACTATGTTGAGCTGATGGATATTATGTTCTCCGACGTCAACCCGATTCCCGTTAAAACGGCGATGAATCTGATCGGCTTTAACGCGGGCGATTGCAGACTGCCGCTGGTACCCATGAGCTATTCGGGTTATCACGACCTCAAGGAATGTCTGGCAAAATACGACCTCATAGGTAAATACGCATAAGGTATCAGGGCGACTTTGTTCGCCCTGAAGTTTTAGAAAGCAAGGGATTTTATTATGGTAAAAATTTTGTTGAATGGCTGTCTGGGGAAAATGGGACAGGCAGTAGAAGCCTGCGTTAACAGCAGGGACGACGTTATGATTATCGCGGGCGTCGATATTGCTGACGGCGAGAGAGTATATCCGGTATACACCTGTTTTGTGGACGTCGAAGAACAGGCGGACGTCATTCTTGACTTTTCCAATCCACTGGTGCTGGACGATATGCTGGATTATGCAATCGGTCATAATACTCCCGTTATCATTTGTACGACGGGTTTTTCCGACGCGCAGGTACAAAAAATAAAAGACGCCGCAAAACAGATTCCCGTCTTTTATTCGGGAAATATGTCGCTCGGTATCAATATGCTGATTGAGCTTTCCAAAATGGCGGCAAAGGTTCTGTCAAACAGCTTTGATGTCGAGATAATTGAGAAGCATCATAATCAAAAGCTCGACGCGCCGTCGGGCACGGCAATTATGATTGCTGACGCCATTTCCGCAGAAATGAAAGATTCACAGTACGTTTATGACCGCCACGCTTACCGCAAAAAGCGCGAGAAGGATGAAATCGGTATCCATTCCGTTCGCGGCGGCACGATCGTCGGCGAGCATGAGGTCATCTTCGCCGGGCATGACGAGGTTCTTTCCATCAAGCACCAGGCACAGTCTAAGGGTGTATTTGCTGCGGGAGCAGTCAATGCCGCTGTATTTATTAAGGACAAGCCCGCCGGTTTGTATGACATGGGCGATTTATTGAGCAATTAATAACCGTAATACGTAATGAACACCTCTGTTTTCCCGTCATAAACTGATAGGGAACAGAGGTGTTTTTTATGAATAACGAATTGATACTCGTGCCTTCTGTTACCTATGCGATGAAGGCAAAGAGTATTCTTGACAAATACAGAATCCGCTCTTATATCCAACGTACGCCCCGTAACACGCAGATAAAATCCTGCGGCTACTGCCTGTTTGTTCCCGAAAGAACAGATGAGGCGGAAAAAGTCCTGCGTAAAAACGGTGTGCGCGTACTCGGACGAGCGTCGCGTGATGTATAATGATTTATCTGGATAATGCTGCGACAACCTCGCCGAAGCCCGATACTGTCGTCAGAGAGGTAGACCGCGCCCTGCGGCTATATTCCGCCAACCCCGGCAGAGGAGGGCATACACCCTCAGTTACGACTGCTAAGGCTGTTTATAACGTTAGAAAATCGGTAAAGGATTTCTTTCATGTAAAAAGCGAAGAAGACGTCATTTTCACGTCGGGCTGTACGCAAGCTCTCAATATTGTCATCAAAGGTACCCTAAAGCGCGGCGACCATGTTGTCATTTCTTCTATGGAGCATAATGCCGTATTGCGCCCGCTTCATCAGTTGAAGGAACAGGGAAAAATCAACTACACGATAGCCGACGTCGTTGCCGGAGACAACGACGCGACTGTCAACGCATTTCGTAACGCGATTAATGAGCATACGAGAATGATTATCTGTACGCATGCGTCCAATGTATTCGGCGTGCGGCTTCCTGTCGAGCGTATCTGTGCTTTGGCGCATAATTACGGAATCCTGTTCTGCCTTGACGCAGCACAGAGTGCGGGAATCTTCGATGTAAATCTGTCTGATAACGGTTATGATTATGTTTGCTGTGCGGGACACAAAAGCCTGTACGGGCCGATGGGAACCGGCTTATTACTACTCGGAAATGACATTCGTTTAGAGCCGCTGACTGCAGGCGGAACGGGGAGCGATTCCGCTAATCCGCTTATGCCCGAATATTATCCCGACCGGTTGGAAAGCGGTACGTTGAATATACCCGGTATCTGCGGTCTGGGAACAGGCATCCGTTTTGTGAATACGAGAGGCAGAGAGAATATTGCGCGGCATGAAATGCGGCTGGTTCAACATCTGTACCGTGAACTCTCAAGAACCGACAAAGTAATGCTGTATACTCCCGCGCCGGAGATCGACGAATACGCCCCCGTTTTGTCCTTTAACATTGAGGGAAGCGACAGTGAAGCAGTTTCAGCATTCTTGAACCGCCGTTACGGCATTGCAGTGCGCGCGGGTCTGCATTGCGCTCCGCTGGCTCACAAAGCGTTTGGCACGTTAGAAAGCGGAGCCGTCAGAATCGCTCCGTCAGCTTTTTCGACAGAAAGAGATATTGAAATTCTCCTAAAAGCGGTGAAGAATTTTATCCATACAACTTGAAATGCGCATTTCTCTGTGTTACAATATAGATGATTATTGTAATCACTGGCTTTATGCAGCGAAATGATGTTTAAGGAATTCCTGTTATGGATAGTTTTTTCTCGACAATTTGGGCGATACTGTCGACTTTTCAGTTTAAAGACGCAATTGATATTCTCGCCGTTTCAATGATTCTTTATTACCTTTTCAAGCTCTTCCGTCAGAGCAGAGCGGGTCAGCTTGTCAAGGGCGTTGTTGTACTGCTGATTGTGTACGCGATATCAGCTTTGCTCAGTCTGACGATGGTCAACTATATTTTAAAGGCGCTGTTTGAATTCTCTGTTATTATCATTGTAGTTGTATTCCAACCCGAGCTGCGACAAGCGTTGGAACGTCTCGGACGCAATAAAACGCTTAAAAATTTCGTCAGCTCCGGCTCGCAGGAACCGGAAACCGCCGTCTTTAAGGCGATTAATGACGTTGCCGACACCTGTGTCATGTTCTCCCGCTCCAAAACCGGCGCGTTGATTGCTTTTGAGCGTGACAGCGTTTTGACGGAAATTGCCATCACCGGTACCGAGCTGAACAGCGATACCTCCGTTGAGCTGCTCGGTAATATCTTCTTCAACAAGGCGCCGCTGCATGACGGTGCTTGCCTTATCAGAAACGGCAAGATCCTTGCCGCAGGATGTATTTTACCGCTGACAAAAAGCTTAGACGTCAACGCGGATTTAGGTACGCGCCACCGTGCCGCAATCGGTCTTTCCGAGGAGAGTGACGCGGTTGTGGTCGTAGTATCCGAGGAAACAGGCGTTATCTCCATCGCTGTCGGAGGACGGCTGATCCGCGATTTAGACAGAACGACGCTGCACGAAAAACTTTCCGATTTGATTCTTCCCGGCGAAAGTGAGAAAAGCGATTTATTCTCTACGCTGTTTAAGAACAGAAAGGAGAAGAAATAATGAAAAAAGAAGGCTTTTTAGCACGACTCTTCTCCCACAATTTTGTTCTTATAATTATTTCGTTTTTACTCTCGTTTATTGCTTGGTTTATTATCAACTTAAATGCAGAAACGGAAACGAATGTTACGATTTCCAATATTCCTGTTTCAATTTCTCTGCCCGATACGGCGGTTGAAAAAGGCTTTCAGATTTTTAACGATACGGAATATACCGCTTCGGTTGAGGTAACCGGCAACCGCCTTACCGTCGGCTCGCTGACCCCATCTGATATTGTGATTACCGCGAATCAGGTTTCTACGATTGACCATACCGACGAGTATATCCTTCCTTTATCCGCAAAAAAGGCAGGGATTAAGTCAGACTACAACATCGTGTCGTCGGTAAACCCCTCCAGCATTACTGTCTTTGTTGATAAATTCAAGGAAAAGGATGTTCCGATTGATAAATCGCAGATGAAGGTGACTATCGACGAGGGCTACTATTCCGAAGTATCTATGTCGAACGATATCGTCCATCTGGAGGGCGCCGCAAGCAAGATTGACGAAATTGAAAAGGTCGCGATTGTCGATACCATCAATTCCGAAGTTTCCACACCGTTGACGCTGCAGGAAAGTCTTGTCTTTTTTGATAAAAACGGGGATGAAATCGAGCTGCATTACGTAACGACCGATTTGAAGTCGGTCGAGGTAACTGTATCTGCACAGCCGAGGAAGGATGTTTCGCTGGCTTTGAATGTGCTTAACGCTCCGAATAACGCTCCCAAAATAAAGTTAACGCCTGCCAAGCTCTCCATCTACGGCCCTAAGGAGCAAATAGATGCGATTGAAAACAACCGTATCACTATCGGAACGCTGGACTATAAGACCCTGACCAATAAGTCCTATCAAATTCCGTATGATATTTCGCTTCCCGAAGAATTGAAGGATTGTCATGTGATTTCTGAAGATACTGATACGGTGATCGCCAGCGTTGATTTATCTTCGTACAGCAGTACAACGGTTACGGCAGAGATAAACGTCAAAGTTGATACAAACAAATATACGGCAGAAATTGTGTCAAACGCAAACGTGAAGTTGGATATATACGGACCGGAGAATTTGATTTCCAAAATTTCGGAGAATGATGTGACTGTTATCGCAGATGTTACCAAGCTGACCGACCAGCTTGATGATAAAAATACAGTTTCCGTTAACGTACCGCTGACGGTTTCACTGGGCAAGGCTTACACGCAGTGCTGGGTATATTATGATACCAATCCCGCCAACATTAACGTTACGCCGAATTCATAACACAAGAAATCGTGCGCACGCAGGGCGCAACTGAGCGGGGAATATAATGACAGGTGTTAAAACCATATTACACTTCGTATAATACAGAAAAGACAAATATTAAATTATACAGATTGTTGTAATTTTCTGTCAAAAAATAAAGGGACTGCGGCCGCAGTCCCTTTTCATTTAGTATCCTGTGTTTTTCAGATATTTATAACGGTTATTCTTCAGATATCCGCTGTACGTATCAACATCGTCACGGTGATAGTGAACACTGTGCACCAATCCAATTCCTAAAAGTACCGCAAGCGCTGACGTTCCGCCGGAGGAGAACAGCGGAAGAGTGATGCCGATAACAGGCAGCAGACCGAGAACCATACCGATGTTAATGATTGTCTGGACGGAAATCATCGCGAATACGCCGACGCAAAGCATCTTTCCGAGATAATCACGCGCCGTGAAGGCATCTCCGATAATCTTAATGCAAATCATCAGGATAATTGCAAGCAACAGCAGACAGCCGACAAAGCCGAGTTCTTCGCCTGCGACCGTGAAGATAAAGTCGTTCTCCTGTTCGGGTACAATGCCTGCCGTGACCCTGGCGCCGTTGCCGAGTCCCGTACCGCTCATACCGCCTGAGGCGATGGATACCTTTCCCTGATATTGCTGCCAGCCGTAGTTTGTCATCGCGTTTCCGTCGAGGTCGAAAATGGCTAAGAATCGGTTCTTTTGCTCCTCGTTAAGAACAAAGTTCCACATTATCGGTATTCCCGTCGCTACCAGCAAAATCATAATCAAAAAGTATCGCAGCTGCACACCGCCGACGAATGCCATGATAATGAAAATAAACAGAAATACCAGCACGGTGCCGTCGTCACCCTGAAAATGAATGATTGCAACGGGTATGGCTGTATGAATCAGCAGCGATAATACGCCGAACAGAGTATGAAGCTTCTCCTTTTCCTTTAGGATTTGCAGATGCTTGGAGAGCGTAATGATAAAGAAAATCTTTACAAATTCAGACGGTTGGAAGGATAAGCCTCCCGGGAGTACGATCCACGCGGTATCGTCCGTACCCGTGACATTGACGCCGATAAAAAATACCAGAACCAATAATCCCAACGATAAAAACATCAGGAAAATCCACGTATCGGCAATCCGCTGATAATCAATGACGGTAAGAATAATCGCCGCAATATAGCCGACAATGATTGCGAGTATTTGCGAGGTCAGGTAGTTGTAGTCGTAGCCCCGCTGCATGGACTGAATCAGGATAATACTGTACACAGTCGCCGCAATCGTCAGAAGCCAGAGTATTTTGTCTGTTTTAATAAAGAATTTTTTGAGCTTTTTCAGTAATGACTGCATAATATCCTTTCACATTCTCTATATTCCTTTTTATTATATTCAATCGGTGCAATGAATTCAAGTAAAGAATGGTAACAAATTTTATTTAATTTTGTCATATAGCATTATTTTATTCTGAAAATATGATACAATACTAAATCGATAGAATACGGAGAAGACTTTATGTTCAGATTTGTTTCAAAATCAGTCGCGGATACCGAAGCACTCGGCGAAAGAATTGCCGCTGTCCTGCAAGGGACGGAGGAAATCGCGTTATTCGGTGATTTGGGCGCAGGAAAAACCGCTTTTACCCGCGGAATATGTAATGGCCTCGGGATTGAGGACGGCGTGTCAAGTCCGACGTTTGCGCTTGTCAACGCGTATCGCGGCAAATATGACGTTTATCATTTCGATATGTACCGTATCACGTCTGTTGACGATTTGTTTGCAATCGGCTTTTACGATTATGTTGACAACGGGATTCTGATTATCGAATGGAGCGAGAATATCATGAGCGAGCTGGAAGAAGACGCAATCTGCATCCGTATTTTCAAAAGCAATAATGAAAATGAACGTATCTTTGAAATAGAGGGGTTGGATAAGTATGCTGATATTATCTGTTGATTCGTCGGCAACCCCCGCCTCCGTCTGCCTCTATGACGATAAGGTGCTTGCGGAGTATTATATCAACACCAAGCTGACACACAGCCAGACCCTGACGGCGATGATTGAATCCGTGCTGCAAATTACAGGAAAACAAGCGAAGGACATCGATGTGTTTGCCGTGAACAGCGGTCCGGGCTCTTTTACCGGTGTGCGAATCGGCGTAAGCGCTGTCAAGGGCATGGCGTACGCAATGGACAGGCCTTGTGTGGCTGTTTCCACACTGCACTCCATGATTAATAATTTTTTAACTGAAAACGCCGTGATTTGTGCCTGCATGGACGCGCGGCGACAGCAGGTTTATAATGCCGTATACAGAATCAGCGAGGGCAGGGAAGAGCTGCTATGCTCTGACAGAGCGATTGCAATAGATGCCTTGATCGAAGAAATACAAGCATATCATGAAAAGGTGATTCTGGTCGGCGACGGAGCGGAATTGGTATATAATTCCTGTAAAGAATTAAACAACATTGTTCTCGCTCCCGCAAATTTACGTTATCAACGCGCGTCAGCGGTCGCGATGATTGCCGCTGAAAAGGCAAATAATCATAAAACGATAACTGCTGCGGCGTTGATGCCGTCATATCTCAGACTCTCGCAGGCTGAGAGAGAACGTATGGAAAAACAGAAGGGATGAAAAATGATAGCAATCGGCTGTGACCACGGCGGTCTGAATATCAAAACCGCCGTCATTGAGTATTTTAAGGAAAACGGTATTGAATATACCGACTACGGCTGTGATACGCCGGAAAGCGTCGATTATCCGCTTTATGCCTATCAGGTCGCGAAGTCCGTTTCTGACTGCAGCGCGCAATACGGAATTATTTGTTGCGGTACCGGTATCGGCGTATCAATGACCGCTAATAAGATAAAAGGAATCCGTGCCGCGGTTTGTACCGATGAATTTTGTGCGGAAATGACGCGCCGTCATAACGACGCAAATGTTCTCTGTATGGGCGGCAGAGTAATTGACGAAGCAAAAGCCGTTCAGCTCGCCGATATTTTTCTCCATACCGATTATGAGGGCGGCAGACACGATAAAAGGGTTCAGATGATTACTGATATTGAAAACGGTAATTTTGTGATAAAAGATTAGAAAGAAGGAATAAAAATGAGTAAAGTAACCATATTTGACCACCCGCTGATTCAGCATAAGCTTTCGATTCTTCGTGATGAAAACACGGGAACAAAAGAGTTCCGCGAGCTGATTTCCGAAATCTCTATGCTGATGTGCTATGAGGCGACCAGAAATCTGCCTCTCGAGGATGTTCAAATCAAGACCCCGATGGCGCCGATGACCGCAAAGAAAATCGCCGGCCGTAAGCTGGCTTTCATTCCGATTCTCCGTGCAGGCTGCGGTATGCTGGACGCGATGCTGACGATGGTGCCTTCCGCAAAGGTCGGTCACATCGGTCTGTACAGAGATGAAGTCACGCACAAGCCGATTCAGTATTATAACAAACTTCCCGGCGACGTAAATGAGAGAGATGTATTTGTCCTCGACCCGATGCTCGCTACCGGCGGAAGCGCGGTTGACGCAATCGACATCATTAAGCGTTCGAACCCCCGCTCCATCAAGTTCCTTTGCATCATTGCCGCTCCGGAGGGAATCGAAGTTCTGACAAAGGCGCATCCCGATATTGATATTTTCTGCGCCGCCAAGGATGAATGTCTTAACGAAAATTGCTATATCCTGCCCGGCTTAGGTGATGCAGGCGACCGTATCTACGGCACCGACGTTGTCGGCGAGGTATCTGTTGATCAGCGCGGCAGTACCGTCAAGCTGCATTCTCAGATGAAATGAGAAAGCTGATACCGGTTACCGCTGTTGTCCTACTGATTGCATTTATCCTTTGCGCTTGCGGTTCTTCTAATCATTCCACAACCTCTACCGAGGACGGTATCATGATCGAAGTCAAGGACGATAACGGTAATTTGAGCGGATACGAACGCCGCTATCATAATGATAACGGCGATGTCACGCGCCTTGATGTGTATGACGAGAATGAGACCTATCTGTACTATGTCATCTATGAATACGACGATGATAATCGTTTGATGTCGGAAACAAGGTACGGGGCAGAGGGATTTGCGGAAT
Organism: uncultured Ruminococcus sp.; assembly: GCA_905235715.1. Lineage (GTDB taxonomy): Bacteria > Bacillota > Clostridia > Oscillospirales > Acutalibacteraceae > Ruminococcoides. Next base: position 62,326 of record CAJONB010000001.1, read on the forward strand.
ACCGCTATGTCTATACTTATGACGATGACGGAAATCTTACCGAAAAAGCAGTGGAGCATCCGCACGGCGAAGCGGAGGTCTACCACTATGATACAAACGGTAATGAAACAGAACGTCTGTACTATGGCGCCGACGAGAAGCTTGCTAAACGCGAGGTTCTCGAAAACGGTCGATGGGTCACCTATGACGCAGACGCAAACATTATTGAATCATAATACAGCAAAAGCCGCTTCCGGAAATTTCGGAAGCGGCTGTGATTTTTCAATGATTATTCTTCTGTGGGTTCTGCGTCAGCAACGGTTTCTTCCGCTTCTACGGGCTGTTCGTCCTCGAAAGGAACCTCAACGCCTTCTGCCTCGTAGTGAGGATTGTCCTTGTGTGCCCATTCTACTGCCTTGCTTGTACCGGCCTTAGCGGATTCTGCAATCGAAGCGCCGAGATCGCTGAAAGCGATGATAAATGACTTCGCTGTCTGTTTCCAAGAGCTTTTTAAATCTGACATATTAATTTGCCTCCTTTTTTGGTTTGAGCCTATTATACGCCCGATTATCACAATTGTCAAATAAAAGCGATAAGATTATCCGTTTTCCGACGCGAAAATCCAAGAGCCGATTGGTTCGGTTACGTCTATTCCCGCGAGATAACGCCGAAGCAGCATTGCGTCCCTCAGGCTGACAAATTTATCTCCTGTTACATCCGCTGTTGAAATATCATAGTCAAGTGCAGCGCCCGCAGAGATGCGCTGCATCAACGTTGCATCCAGGATGCTGACCTCAAAGTCACTGTCAGCGTCACCGACACAACCGGCGGAAGGCTCTATCGTGATATCCGTGTGCGGAAGGATGTCAGCGTTCGGAACGCTGTCATAATAGACGCTTATGTTATCCATATTCATCATATATTGTATTGTATAGGCGATATCCGTCGTACCGGGTGCTGTCGCTTTAAACCGGAATCGGGCGAAAAATTGATTTGGTTTATTAAAAGCACTGATCCCGTAGATGCGAGAAAAATTATAGTTAATCACGTTCGGATTTTTCGTATACATATAAACGCCGGCGTTATTGACCGCAGCCGGAAAACAATAGGATTCAAGGTCATTGTTGATGCCTGCCGTATGGGGAACAAAGGAAACAAACTCGGAATCATAATCCAGCTTAACCTGACCGTTGATGATTTTTATGTCGCCTGCATACAGACACACATAATAAACGAATTCGTTACCGACTTCTATCTCGACGGGATTCATGCCGTTAGCTGTAACAATTAATGTGTTTACAGCAGTTGATTCCGTATCAGCTTCGACGGCGGACACAGCTGAGCAGACAGATGGTAAGATGAACAGCATCGTCAGCACGACACATAGGATTTTTTTCACAGAGAAATCCTCCTTTTTTACCAATAATTTATCAATATAATTATACGGTATTGCGTCTGTAGATTCAAGTTAAGGTTTTGTTATATGGTTAACAGTTTGTTACCGTTTATATATATATATATATATTGCGGATTAAATCTGAAAAAGTGAGTCAGCCTATGGAATAAGTGTAATGATATTGCAAAGTTATGGACTTTATGGTATAATAAGCCAAATTGTGAGGTTAGCCTTATGCGAATCAATAAAAAATATTTGATATTGAATATCATTATTGCAGCGGCTGTGATTTTTGTTGTTGTTTATTCGGCTGCGGTCGGAGGACATTTAACTTTACATACCAATAGCTTTTTTGAGAATGCCGAGTTGACCGGTTTTCATGCGGAGTATGAAAACGAAGGCGTCGTTGAAGTAACCAATGTATATTTAGCCGGTGACGGTGAACTTATCATTGAATACCAAGCGCTCGGAAAAGGAAATGCCGACGTCAATGTCAACTCTGAACTCAAGTACGGCAACGGAAACGTCTTAAAAAACAAAAATTCCAACCAACTCAAAGTGACTCAGTTCGGCGTTATCTTCGATGAACAGCATAATTTTCAAGGGTACAGCGTGATGCTGTATACCGTAATGCTTCTGCTATTGTTGATTATTGTTTTTCTTGCAACGTCCTTTTTCTCTTATTGGCGGAGCGGTGACTTTAATTATAACATGATTGCCTGCATCGGTGTTACGATTTTCTGTTCTGTATTATTTGCTTTTCTGCTTTATAAGCTGATAAATAACGGTATTCGGTTTTTTCAGGAATTTCTCAGAGCGTTCCTTAATATCGGAGAAGAGATATTCCTCTTGATTGTGCCGATTATGCTTGTGATGTCGTTGATGCTGGCTGTCAGCAATATATGGCTGATACGTAACGAAGGCTTCAGACCCGTTAACGCGCTGGGTATCGTGTTCGGCTTGCTTTGGGCAGCGGCAATGATTTTGTCGTTCTGGGGAAGTGTCATCCCGGTTATTCGCAATATGAAAAATCCGAGCCTGTTTGAGCGCAGCGTGTTGTATCTTTCCTGCTACTTCGGCGCAATGTTTATCGCGACTGTGATTTGTGCGTATCTCGCAACAAAGTATCGCCCGCCTTATGACAGGGATTACATCATCATCCTCGGCTGCGGAATCTGTGAGGACGGTACCTTGACGCCGCTTTTGAAGGGCAGAGTTGACGCGGCTCTGCAATTTGAGAAGGAACAGTTTGAAAAGACCGGGAAGCACGCAATCTTTGTCCCCTCGGGCGGACAGGGGCCTGATGAAGTTATCTCCGAAAGTCAGGCGATGACGAATTATCTGATAGAGCAGGGTGTTGAGCGGGACAGAATCCTGATGGAGGACAAAAGCGTTAACACCATGCAGAATATGCAGTTCTCGGGAGAAGTTATCCGGAATAATTGCGAGGATTTTGAGAATTGCAAAATTGCCTTTGCTACGACGAATTATCACGTTTTCAGAGGTTACATACTTGCGAAGAAGAACGGTTTTTCCGCACAGGGTATTTCTGCCAAAACAAAGCGTTACTTTTATTTTAATGCTTTTCTGCGCGAATTTATCGGGCTTTTGGTCGATCAAAAGTTTAATCATATTGCTTTTGTGGTGCTTACACTGGCTGTTTTTGTGCTGTCAAACCATTTTTCGGCGGGATAAGGGTTCAAATTTCTGTCAATCAGACAGTGACAAGCGATAAAATTAATGGTATGATTTCTATTGTATGGATAGAATAAACAGATAAGGAGCATATTTTCGGGGTACAGCATGAGGAAAAAACTGGTTATTATTTCAAGTCTTGTATTTATTGTTGTTGTATTACTGGTGATTGTCAGCAGTGTTTCTGTCAGCAAAATCGAAGTGGAAGCAAATCAGCGTAAGGCTATGGAGGCCGTTACAGAGTCGCCTATCGAGACGCCGACAGAGGCTATGCCTGCGTCATCTATGATTCCCGACGTAGAATCCAAGGTAATTCCTCAGACAGAGCTGAAGGCAGGCTGTGAAACCTATGCCTGCACGATGTTGATGAACATTCTCGGCTTTGACCTCGACGAATTCAACTTTGCCGATAATTACCTTGACTGTCATTATGTTTATGAAGATGAAGACGGTAATAAGGTGGGTCCTGATATGTACAGCGCTTTTGCGGGAACAGCCTACGCAGGCTGGGGCGTATACGCGCCGTCAATGGCAAAAAGCATGAATAAATATCTTGCAGATCAAAAATCCGAGCTGAAAGCATATAATTATGAGAATATCCCACTGGAGACGCTGTGTAAGGACTATATCGTCAACAATATTCCCGTTATGATTTGGGCGACGACCGATATGCAGGAGCCGTATGTGTTTGATACATGGACAGTCAACTATGTCGATGAAAACGCAAGAACCAAAATCGGTGATTCCTTTAACTGGTACGCGCACGAGCATTGTCTGGTGCTTGTCGGCTATGATGAAAACGAATATTATTTTGATGATTCAGCCGCGGGCGCTGTATCGCATTTTGAGAAAGCGCTTGTTGAAGAGCGCTATCAGCAGCTCGGCTCGCAATGTATTGTCGTAAAATAAATCATTATCAATTCACCGTATAAGGAGGTTAATCGTGAAAGAAATTACCTTAGACGCAACAATAAAAAATTTGGGGAAAATCACGGATTTCGTCAATAAAGAGCTTGAAAAAATCGGCTGTCCGATAAAGCCGATGAACCAGATTGATATTGTTATTGACGAGCTGTTTTCCAATATTGCATATTACGCATATAAGCCGGAGGTCGGACCTGTTACCGTTACCGTTGATATCGAGGACAACCCCATCTGCGTTATCATTACCTTTATGGACAATGGTAAGCCCTTCAATCCGTTAACAGTATCAGAGCCGGATACCCACTTGAATGCAGAGGAACGTAAAATCGGCGGTTTGGGAATTTTTCTTGTCAAAAAGACGATGGATGACGTTACCTATGAATTCAAGGACGGAAAAAATATCCTGCGCATTAAGAAAAATGTCAGTTAAATAAAAGGAGCTTAATTATGACAATTAATAAGAAGCAAGACGGCACAACTTTATATGTAGAAGCAATCGGAAGAATCGATACGGTAACTGTTACCGAGGCTGAGAAAATGATTAAAGGCAGCCTCGACGGAATCACCGAGTTGATTTTGGATTTTAAAGAGCTTGATTACATTTCTTCCGCAGGCTTGAGATTGCTGTTATCCCTGCAAAAAATCATGAGCAAGCAGGGGAAAATGGTTGTTAGAAACGAGAATGAAACCATAAAAGAAATTTTTGAGGTAACGGGATTTTCTGAGATACTTACCATTGAATAAGACGTAATAAACTGTTTGTTTTACATTCAGGAGGTATAATATGATAAAACATACTTATAATGAAAATACTCTGACTGTGTTCCTGAGCGGTCATATTGATACTGCGAACGCCGCCTCTATAGAGAAAGAAATTTTTGATTTACTCGGTGAATATCAACCCGCCGACGTTCTGCTGGACGCTGAGGATTTGGAATATATCAGCAGCTCGGGTCTGCGTATCGTATTAAAGCTTAGGCAGCGTTATCCTACGCTGAAAATGATTAACGTAACGTCATCGGTATATGAGATTTTCGATATGACAGGCTTTACGGAGATGATGACGATTGAAAAGGCGTACCGTCATTTTGACGTAACAGGCTGCCAGATTATCGGCAAAGGCGCCAACGGTACGGTATACCGTATTGACCGCGATACCATCGTTAAGGTTTATAATGACGCGATAAAATTAGAAGACATAAAAAACGAACACGATTTGTCGCGTACAGCCTTTGTGCTTGGCGTACCCACTGCGATTCCGTATGATGTTGTCAAGGTAGGCGACAGCTTCGGGTCTGTGTTTGAGCTGCTGAATGCTAAAAGCTTTGACGAGCTGATGGTTGAGGACGTGTCAAACCTTGATTTTGTCGTTAAGAACAGCGTAGAAATCGCTAAGATTCTTCATTCTACCGTCGCTCCGGATAACCTGCCGTCGCAGTATGATATCGCGCAGGAATGGCTCGGTGAGATAGACGGACATCTGGACGAAGCAACCTTTAAAAAGCTCAAAAAGCTGATAGAAGAGCTTCCCGAGCACAAGACTATGATTCACGGCGATTTGCATATCAAAAACATTATGCTGCAAAACAACGAGACGCTTTTGATTGATATGGACACCCTTTGCTACGGGCATCCGATTTATGAACTGGCGTTTATCTTCAACGCCTATCGCGGCTTCGGCATAACCGATAAGAAAGTGGTAGAGAATTTCCTCGGTATTCCGTTTGAAATTGCAGGTCGGCTATGGGAAGAAACGCTCAAGGCTTATTTTGACGGCGAATCGCCCGAGCGCCTGAAAGAGATTGAAGAAAAGGCGTCTGTCATCGGATACTTCCGTCTGATGCGCCGCGCTATCATCAAGAATTTGAATCAAACCGTGGAAGGGCAGCGCTTTGTCGATGCCTGTGAGGAAAAGCTGAAAGAATTAGTGCAGAAATACGACACGCTTGACTTTTAACCGACAGGGATAAATTACAGTTTTGACATTCAACTTGCTTTTAAAAAATTGATATAGTATAATAAACGAGAATTTTGAGAAAGAGGTATTTCAACATGAAAAGAATTTTAGCTTTATCGCTTGCGGTTCTGATGATAGCGGCGGTATTTGTCGCTTGCGGCGGCTCCAAAGACGATAAAAAATCCGACAGCGCAAAGAGCGTTGACCTGACAAGTGTTCTGAACGATATCAACTCGCAGTATGATATCAACGATAGCTCGGTTGATGGTCTCAAGAAGCTTGAAACCACCGATGAGCTTGACCGCTATTATATGATTTCCGCCGATGATATCAAGCAGTTTGCCGCAGAGCGTTCCAGCTCCTCCAAAGATTTTACCGAAGTCGTTCTGGTCGAAGCAAATGACGCGGATGCGGTCAATAAAATCGTTACCCAGCTCAACAGCCGCCTTGACGCACAGCGCAGCACTGCGAGAAGCTACACTCCCGAAGCAGTCAGCATCCTTGAGGCGAGCGAAGTAAAAACAAACGGTAATTTCGTTTATCTGGTAATTAATGAAAAGCAGAGCGACATTAACAGCCTGATTGAAAATGCGCTGAAATAATGATTTTGATTGATTTGGCAGACGTTTGGCGCGTCTGCCTTTTCTTTTTGGTTAAGAGAATGTAACCTATTACTGATAATTAAGAATTATAGAAATCGCACGGTATGGTAGAATAACTACGACTTTGAATCACAGAACACGAGGATAAACAATGACGAATTTAGACGAAATACAAGCACGCTTCAACAAAATGAATGATATGCAGAAGAAAGCGGTTTTTCACACCGAAGGGCCACTGCTGATACTGGCGGGCGCAGGCTCGGGCAAGACGACTGTCCTTGTTAACCGCATTGCCTATATCATGCAGGCGGGTCTTGCCGAGCCGTGGCAGATTCTCGAGTACGGACAGTCGATCGGTGATATCTATGATGTCGTTGTGGAAAACATGCAGCGGCAGGAAGAAGGCCTCAAGGGCTGAGCGAACTTCCGATTATATCCAAAGAAAGGGTTCCTGCGGTATGTATTAAAATACTGGTCAACTATCCATGGGCTTACTCCCCACATCCTCGGAACTACCCTGTCTATAAAAATATCAATGCAGCTGTACCTCATGCAGGTATCCTTAAGGAAACTGAAATCCCTGTTGTAGAGGACTGCTGTCCGTGGCAAGTTAAATACTGACGAATTCCAGTTCCACCCGTGATTTTTCAGATATCCCCAGTGCCATTGGTCTTTATCAAAGGCGTATAATCCTGCTTCATAATTTTCCGACCTTTCTGCCCCATGTATTGTCCTGTATGCTTCCCAGGTCTGGATTTTGGGCTTCCTGAAGTCCTTCCTGAAATCCTTGGTATGACAGAAGTAGCGGGTCAGCACTTCTTCACCGTTCTTCTGGACAAGGACGCTCCAGTTTACTTCAAGGAGCTCCCCCCTGCCGTATCCCATGCTCTTTGCTTTTATGGGATGATCTATCCCGCAATGGGGGCAGATATAATCGGAGTTGTGCTTCAATGTGGCTACATTGTTCCACACAGGGATTTTTCTGTGATAAACACCGTCTTTCCTGATCTCGTACTCATGCCCGCACCTGGTACAGAACGCCTTTTTATCCTTTTTTGAGTAAAAGAAGTAGTTGTATTCGTCAAATACCGTCTTTTCAATGAACTCCTGATAATCCTCCGGAAGATCCCCGAAGAGTGCTATCCGGCTGTCTATCTTTTCCCTGGTCTTCCTATGCTTGTCTTCAAGCCTCTTATCCCTGATATCCTGGTGATATGCCCCGATATAATCATCAAACTCAAAGCCGGCATCATCACGGTTCGTGTTGGTCTTTTTCCGCCATTCGAGGAAATACCCCATCAGCGTTTCCCGATCTTCAAGTGAGGCGAGTACCATTCCGCTCGATTTCGTCCACCAATCGCAGTAATTCCATCCTGTGGTGAGGTAATCAAATCCTCCTTTACGCCACTTGGTCTTCTTCTCCGTCAGATCTTGGGTGATATAATCTTCCTCCTGACAGAAGGTCCGGAACCAAGGGATAACCTTTCTCTTTTCCGCCTTGAAGCAGTTAAGGATAAGGGTGTCCTCTCCGTTGATCTCCATCCTCTTTACGGTGACAATTCCCTTCATCTTGGGATTCAGTTTCCGCATTTCCCGGAATGCTTTCGTCACCTTCGGTCGGGGAAGCTTTGAAAATGCTCTTTTATCCATAGCGCCCCCCTTATCCGAACATAGAGAAAATATCCAGCTGACCTTCTATTTGATCGGATTTCTTCTTGGGTTTCGGCTCAGGTTTGGGTTTCTCCTCCGCAGGAGCTTCCTTCTCCTGCTTCTTGGCCGGTTTCTTTTCAGCTCTCTTTTCTTTCCTCTGCTCTTTCTGCTTTGCAGCCCATTTCTCTTTCCGTTCTTTCTCTTTCCGGGCTTTTTCTTCTTCCTCGGCCTTGTCATCCTTGCGGTAGTAATCCTCAATCCATTCAAGAAGACAATTTCCCTCTACCATTGCTCCCATTGCCCCTTTCGAAGCCTGTTGACGGGCTTTATTCTCACAGAACTTGTAACACTTTTCCCAGG
>CAJONB010000002.1 GCA_905235715.1 uncultured Ruminococcus sp.
GTCGATATTCCCGTCACTGTGAAAATTCGCGCCGGCTTTGACGGCGAACACCTCAACGCGGTTGAAATTGCGAAAATTGCCGAAGAGAACGGAGCGGCGGCGGTTACCGTTCACGGCCGTACCCGCGAGCAATTTTACGCTCCGCCCGTCAACTACGATATTATCCGCGATGTAAAGCAGGCAGTCAATATTCCTGTCATCGGCAACGGCGATGTGGCCGACGCGTCGTCTGCAAAGCGTCTGTATGAGTACACGGGCGTAGATTATATTATGGTAGGTCGCGGAGCGCTCGGCAATCCGTGGATATTCCGTGGAATCAACGCGTATCTGAGCGAGGGAAAAGTCTTGCCGAAGCCCGATCTTGATGAAAAGCTGGATGTTCTCACACGGCACATCACCCGTGTGGTCGAGCTGAAGGGCGAAGCTGTCGGGATGCGCGAGGCGCGCAAGCACACCGCCTACTATTTAAAGGGCTTTAAAAATGCCGCGAAGCTGAGGAATCTGGCGTTCTCTATGGAAACGCTCGACGACTTAAAGCGGCTGATAAGCGAAATCAGGACAAGCAATTGCTGAAAAGCATTCATATACAATCAAATATACTGAAATAAACTTGGAGGTATTTATGTACAAGGACTTGATGGATTCAATCGGATTTGTAAAAAACTATGATGAAGAAATCAGCGACGCGATGGCGCTGGAGCTGAAACGCCAGCAGCAAAATCTCGAGCTGATTGCCAGCGAGAACATCGTTTCTCCCGCTGTAATGGCGGCGATGGGCTCGGTGCTGACCAATAAATATGCCGAGGGCTATCCCGGCAAGCGCTACTACGGCGGCTGTTACGCGGTGGATATCGCCGAGGATATCGCCCGTAAGCGCGCGTGCGAGCTGTTCGGCGCAGAGCACGCGAATGTTCAGCCCCACTCCGGCTCTCAGGCAAACCAAATCGTTTACTTCGCTATGCTCAATCCGGGCGATACCATTATGGGTATGAGCCTCAGCGAGGGCGGTCATCTGACCCACGGCTCGCCTGTCAACATCAGCGGTAAATATTTCAACGTCGTCAGCTACGGCGTCGATCCCGTAACCCACCGTATCGACTACGACAAGGTTCTCGAAACCGCGAAGGAATGTCAGCCGAAGATGATCGTCTGCGGCGCATCCGCTTATCCGCGTGAAATCGACTTCAAGCGCTTCAGAGAAATCGCTGACGAGGTCGGCGCTTATCTGATGGTGGATATGGCGCATATCGCTGGTCTGGTCGCCGGCGGCGTTCATCAAAGCCCTGTTCCCTACGCGCACTTTGTTACCACAACCACCCACAAAACTCTGCGCGGTCCGCGCGGCGGTATGATTCTCTGCGGCGAGGAATACGCCAAGGCAATCGACAAGGCGGCGTTCCCCGGTATGCAGGGCGGTCCGCTGATGCATATTATCGCGGCAAAGGCGGTTTGCTTTAAGGAAGCGTTGCAGCCGGAGTTCAAGGTCTATGCCGGGCAGATTGTCAAGAACTGCAAGGCGCTTGCCGACGGTCTGATGAAGCGCGGTCACAAGCTGGTTTCCGGCGGCACGGACAATCACGTCCTGCTGATGGATTTGCGCGAGGACGGCGTAACCGGCAAGGATTTGGAGCATAACCTCGACGAGGTTCACATCACCGTCAACAAGAACACCATTCCCGGCGAGCCTCTCTCCCCCTTCGTCACCTCGGGTATCCGCGTCGGCACAGCCGCCGTCACTACCCGCGGACTGGTAGAGGAGGATATGGATGTTATCGCCGAATGCATTTCCATGACGATCAAGGACTTTGAGGGCAACAAGGACGAGGTCACGAAAAAGGTTGCCGCTCTCTGCGAAAAATATCCGCTGTATCAATAATCATCATAATCAAGTAGGGGCGGGTCAAAAATCTGCCCCTGCATTTTTTCGGAGGAAATTATGAACACCCCGCTTGCCGACAGGCTTCGACCCGAATCGCTCGACGACATCGTCGGTCAGAAGGAGTTGCTTGCTCCCGGACGGCCGCTGAGAAAAATCATTGAGAGCGGAAATATCCCTAACTTAATATTTTACGGACCGTCCGGCGTCGGCAAAACCACCCTTGCCTCCTATATCGCGCGGATTACCAACCGCTCCTTCAAAAAGCTGAACGGTACCACCGCTTCGACGTCGGATATCAAGGAAATCGTGTCGTCGCTGGACACCTTCGAGGGCTTGAACGGCGTGCTGCTCTATCTCGACGAGATTCAGTATCTCAACAAAAAGCAGCAGCAAACACTGCTTGAATTTATCGAGAACGGCTCGATTACGCTGATTGCATCGACGACAGAGAATCCGTACTTCTACATTTATAACGCGATTCTCTCGCGCTCGACGGTCTTTGAATTCAAGCCTGTCGAGCCCGACGAGGTCAAGCGTGCGGTAGAGCGCGCTATCCGCGTACTCAGCGAGGAAAAGGAGAAGGAAATCGACTTTTCAGACGAGGCAATCGGGCATATCAGCAAGTCGTGCGGCGGCGACGTAAGAAAGGCGCTCAACGCCGTGGAGCTGTGCGTGTTGGCGGGCGATAACGGCGAAAGCATTACGGTCGACGTCGAGCTTGCCAAATCGCTGACACAGCGCTCGGGCGCGAAGTACGACCGCGACGGCGACTCGCACTACGATGTGATCTCCGCGTATCAAAAGAGTATGCGCGGCAGCGACGTTGACGCGGCGCTGTTCTATCTGGCGCGGCTGGTGGAGGCGGGCGACCTGATTTCCGCCTGTCGCAGACTGGTCGTCNNNGAGGACGTCGGACTGGCGTACCCGCAGATTATCCCTATTGTCAAGTCGTGCGTCGATATCGCGATGCAGGTCGGCTTTCCCGAAGCGCGGATTCCGCTTGCGGACGCGGTGATCATGGTATGCCTTGCGCCGAAATCCAACTCGGGCGTCAACGCTGTTACCGCGGCGCAGGCCGACGTAAAGGCGGGACTGGGACAGGTCGTTCCCCGGCAGCTCCAGAACGTTCATTTTGACGGCGAGGAGCGAGAAGAAAAGGGACAGAATTACATCTATCCCCACAACTACCCGAATCACTGGACGTATCAGCAATATCTTCCGGACGACATCAAGGATCATCATTATTATCAGTACGGCGAGAACAAAACCGAACAGTCATACAAGGCGTACTGGGATAAAATCAAAGGAAACGAGTAAAGAAGGGGCTGTCGCACTAAGAAATGCGATAGCCCCTATCTTTTTTGAGTATTGAAAGACTTGATTGTTGGTGTTTGCCTCCTCGTTAAGGGAGGCTGGCGGGACAATGGACACACGAGTCCGGCATCGTCCCCTACGAATACAACAAACGTTTCCGTTACAACGTAGGGGCGGATGCCTTTCCCCGCCGGAGACGGCACCCCTCTGTCATCCTGCGGATGACATCCCACCGCCCGCTTGCAGAAGCGCTTCCGCTACATCCGAAGTTACGACTGCGGATAAATACAAAAAGCCTCCCTGCAGTACAGGGAGGCGGGTGACTTTATCAGTCAGATGTGTAAGGTAAGAGTGCAAGATGACGCGCACGCTTGATAGCTACGGTCAGCTCGCGCTGATGTGCCGCGCAGGTGCCGGTGACACGGCGGGGCAGAATCTTTGCGCGCTCGGACATATAGCGGCGAAGTCTTGCGATATCCTTATAGTCGATATTCTCGACCTTATCTACACAGAAGCCGCATACCTTGCGACGGCGTCTGTTACCCATAGGTCTGTCAGCCATGGTGAGGTCTCCTTTCATAATATAAAAAGGTTCATGCAGCGGACGAGCAATGCTCTCCCCTACAAATCATTCTTAAAACGGTAAATCGTCATCCAGGGGCATTACCTGGAAATCGTCGGCGGAGCCTGCGGAATATGCCTCGGGCTGCGGCTGGGGCTGAGCTGCGGGAGCTGCCTGTGAGCCGTAGTCGTTATTGCGGGAGGGCTGGGCATAATTGCCATACGCGGAGGTAGAATCTCTGCGCTCGCCGGTAAAGCTGATGTTATCGGCGACAACCTCGATTGCGGTGCGGTTCTGTCCGTCCTTCGTCTGATACTGACGCGACTGGAGCTGACCGTCAATAGCAATCAGAGAACCCTTCGAAAAATTGCGGCATACAAACTCTGCCGAGCTGCGCCATGCGACGATATCAAAGAAATCCGCCTGACGCTCCGCGCCGGCCTTCACATAGCTGCGATCTACAGCAATACGGAATGACGTCACGGAAATGCCTGTATTGGTTGTCTTTAACTCGGGGTCGGCAACAAGGCGACCCATTAATACTACTCTGTTTAACATAACTAAAATCCTTTCGTTCCGACTTGCGTCGTAATAATCACTTATTCAATTAATCTGCGGCTTCTTCGGCAGCTTCTTCAACAGCCTCGGCAGCTTCTTCAACAGCCTCGACAGCTTCTTCAACAGCCTCGACAGCTTCTTCGACTGCTTCCTCGACTGCTTCCTCAACCTCGGATTCTTCCTTAGCGGCAACAATCTCAGCGTCGTCGGGCTTGCGGATAATCAATGAACGCATAACGCCGTCGGTAATCTTGTAGATACGATCCAGCTCTGCGGGAAAATCGGGCTCAGCCTCAAAGTTCATCAGAACGTAGTAGCCCTCTGACTCCTTGTTGATGAGATAAGCCAGCTTGCGCTTGCCCCATTCGTCAACACTCTGCAGAGTAGCGTTCTTCTCGATAAGATTCTTGAACTTCTCGATGATAGCCTGGATACCTTCCTCGCCCTGCTTCATTGAAATCACCATTACGGTCTCGTAATTAGCCTTCAATGCCATGTTTACACCTCCTCTTGGACTAGTGGCGCCACACTGATCAATGCGGCGCAAGGTTAATATAATCGGTTACGGGCATAGTTGCACACATAACATGAGTATTATATCGGAAAGATGCGCAAATGTCAAGAAAAATCTATTTAATTTGTAAATCCCAGCCCCGAAATTGCCGTCGCGTTCGTCGTAATCACAAAGGCTTCCGGGTCGGCTGAGATGATGTGACCCTTGACGCGGTAGACGTCGCGCGTGTGCGTCGCGCAGAGAATCACGCCCTTCGGCGTTCCGGAATAGCCGCCGCGTGCGGACAGTACGGTCACTCCCCTATCCACGTCATGCGTCAGATGCTCCGCCATGCTGTCGGGGTCGGCAGTAATAATAATCAGCAGCTTACCGTTATCGCGTGAAAAGCCGAATACCACCGCGTCTATCAGCTTTGATGACACAAAAATCGCGATAATCGCATACAGGCCCGATTCCAAACTATGATAGATGATTGTCGACAAAGTGATAACGATTGCGTCCGCTATCAGGATGATGCTGCCAACGCTGAGAAAGGGAAATTTATCGTGTAAATTGCGCCCGATAATATCGGTGCCTCCTGTGCTTCCTCCGCGCAAAAAGATGATTCCCAAGCCGGTTCCGCTGAGGATTCCGCCGAATATGGCAGCGATTAATTTATCTCCTGTGTAATGTATCGGCAAGAGGGTGAAAACGTCGATAAAAGCGGACACAAGAGTGCTGGCGATAACCGTACGAATAATAAACCGCGTTCCGCTTTTGATAGCGCCCCAGATAAACAGCGGGATATTCAGAATCAGCGAGGTCGCACCTATCGGAACGTAAATCAGATAGTGCAGCAGGGTCGCGATACCGGTGATTCCGCCGGGTGCGATTTGGTTCGGCGCGGTAAAAAATTCAACCGACAGCGCATAGACCGCCGCGCCGAAAATTATCATCAGATAATCGAGAATCTCAGCGCCTATCGCAGGGAATCTCCTGTGAGAATCCTGCAGAAATCTTGCTCCGTCGGTTGTCATCATGTATCACGCTTTACTGTTTGATATATAATTCAGTATGAGCGCGAAAAGTTCTTTTATGCGTTCCTTGTCACCCTTCAGGTACAGATAGCCGAACAATGCCTCCAGACCCGTGGCGGCATGATAATCGGAAAGGGTCGAGTGCTTCGACGCGGAATTGACCTTGGCATTTCTTCCGCGCTTGTAGACCTCTGCTTCCTCCTCGGTCAGTATGGGAAGCAGGATTTTCGCAAATTCCGCCTGACTTTTGCAGTTGACCATCTTGACCTTCAGCCCGTTCAGCTCGCCGACGTGTGCCGAGCTTTCTGTTACAAGATGCTCCCGCACCAGTAAATCAAACACGCCGTCGCCGACAAACGCGAGATTCAGGGTCGGGATCGCGTTCAGCTTGGATTTATCTTCAAAATTCTGCATAGCATCACTCGATAAAATCAAATTCAAGGTCATAAATCGACACGGTGTCGCCCTCCTGACAACCCGCCTCGCGCAGCTTGTCAATCACGCCGGACTTGGTGAGCAGACGCTCGAAGTAGCTGAGCCCTTCATAATCGTCAAAATCGACGGTACGAAGTACGCGCAGCAGCCACTTGCCCTCGACCATATACACGCCGTCGCAGTTGCGGATGGTGACGTCGCCGTAGGATTCTTCATCCAACTCGGGCATCGGCTCAGGCTCGTACACCTTGATCGGCGGGAGCTTGCTCAGCTCCTCGGTAATTTTGTTGAGAAGCGGGTCAACGTCATAGCGAATCGCCGCCATCATCGGGAAGAACTGATAGCCCTGCGCCTCGACCCATTCTTTGAAATCGGCAATCTGCTCGTCGGTCGCAAGGTCGCATTTGTTACCCGCGACTAACATCGGACGGTCGGCAAGCTCCTCGTTGAACTTGCGCAGCTCCTCGTTGATGATGCGGAAATCCTCCTTCGGATCTCTGCCCTCGGAGCCGGATACATCCACGATATGAACAAGCAGACGGCAGCGTTCCACATGGCGCAGGAACTGGTGTCCGAGACCCGTACCGTCGGCGGCGCCCTCAATCAAGCCGGGAATATCCGCCATGACGAAGGACACGCCGTCGCCCATCGACACAACGCCGAGCGTCGGGGTGAGGGTCGTAAAATGATAGTTGGCAATCTGGGGCTTCGCCTGCGAAACAACGGAAATCAGCGTGGATTTGCCGACATTCGGGAAGCCGACCAAGCCGACGTCCGCCAAGAGCTTCAGCTCCAGCGTTACCTCAAATTCTTCGCCGGGCAATCCGGGCTTCGCGAATCGCGGCGCCTGACGGGTCGGTGTCGCAAAATGGGTATTGCCCCAGCCGCCCTTGCCGCCTTTCGCGACGACAACGGGCTCTGTACCGGACAAATCCGCGATAATGCGGCCTGTATTCGCGTCCTTGACGAGCGTGCCGATCGGCACCTTGACAATCAAGTCCTCCGCCGCCTTGCCGTACTTTCTGCCGCCTGAGCCGTTATTGCCCTTTTTCGCCTCAAACTTGCGCTTATAACGGAAATCGGCAAGGGTCGAGAGGTTGGAGTCCGCGACAAAAATCACGTCGCCGCCCTTTCCCCCATCGCCGCCGTCAGGCCCGCCGGACGCGACGTACTTCTCACGGTGAAACGCAACCGCTCCGTCGCCGCCGTCGCCGGCTTTTATTAAAATTTTCGCTTTATCTACAAACATAACGATTCCTCTATATCATGTAGGGACATACACGTCCGCGGACGACCGGTGGCCGCCCGTACAAATAAAAATAAGGGCGGTTACTTAAACCGCCCATCATCATTACTGCTCAACAGGATAAACGCTGGCGCGCTTTCTGTCCTTGCCCATACGCTCGAAACGGACAACGCCGTCTACCTTAGCGAAGAGAGAATCATCAGAGCCGCGACCGACATTGTTGCCGGGATGGATATGAGTGCCTCTCTGCTTGACGAGAATGTTGCCTGCCAGTACATACTGACCGTCGGCACGCTTTACGCCAAGACGCTTGGACTCGGAATCACGACCGTTCTTCGTTGAACCCATACCTTTTTTATGAGCGAATAACTGAAGATTTATTTTAAGCATTACCTTACACCTCCGAATATGTTACTTTAATATACTTTGGATACTGCTCCGCGAGGGAGCTGAGATGGAGCTTCAAGCCCTGCATGACATCATCACAGCGCCGAGCCTCCTGTTCAGTCTTTAGCTTCAGGTACATATCGCCGTCCTCCGCGGTCAGCTCAGGCTGAATACCGATTACCTCTGTAATCAGATTCGCCGTCATGTATGCCGCGCTGGACACGCCCGCACAGATAACCTCGGGGCCGTCGGGATTTACATCCGAATGACCGGTGATATGAAAGCCGTAAACAGGCTCAGACCCGAAAAACTCGACTGTAATCATCAGGCGTTGATTGCCTTGATTTCAACCTTTGTGTAAGGCTGTCTGTGGCCGATTCTACGCTTCTCACCCTTCTTGGGCTTGTAGGTATCGACATAAATCTTCTTGGTCTTGCCGGTCTTGATGACCTCGCCGGTGACCTTGGCGCCCTTTACATAAGGAGTGCCTGCCTTGATACCGTCGTCGGTGGAAACAGCAACAACGTCGAACTCAACTGTCGCGCCGTCCTCTGCATTGAGCTTTTCAATGTAGATAACGTCGTTCTGCTCGACCTTATACTGCTTACCGCCGGTCTCGATTACTGCGAACATTTTATCATTCCTTTTATTCAGACTCGCTACTCGTCGGGTGTCAGTGCGGACGCACTGCGCTTCAAACCCACAGTATGCGGCTTATATACTATAGCATAACAGGTGTAGATTGTCAAGAATTATTTTCCTCTTCTTCCCCATCCGCGCGATTTGCTCCCGGCAGGTTCTGTCTGCCGTAGAGTATCAAGCAAGCAGACATCAGCAGATTGAGAATCAGCGCAATCACGGCAAGGATATCGCCGAAGCCCATAATGAAAATCGACACAATATCCGTCAGCGTCACCACTGCATAGGCAATAAAGCCAATAATATTCTGCACCCTGTTCTCGGGGAGTATCAGGAAGCTCGCGGGACAGCCGAGCGACAGCACAACGACAAAGCAGATAAATACCGCCAGTCCCGCCGACCAGCTCTTCATGAACATCAGCGACTGAAACGCAACCTCAACGGATGGCGCAAAGGCGGTCAATCCTGCAACGCCCATCAGTAAAGACAGCACCGCCGCAAGCAGCTTGACGATCAGCCAGACCGTCAGCGTTACCTTTACCGCTGTTTTCCACGCGGGTTTATTCAGCCGTTCCGCCATTTTGAATCTCATACGCCTTGAGCGTGTTCTGCATCAGCATCGCAATCGTCATCGGTCCGACGCCGCCGGGCACGGGGGTGATATAAGAACATTTTTCCGCTACGGAATTAAAATCAACATCGCCGCACAGCTTGCCGTTTTCGTCACGGTTCATGCCGACGTCGATAACAACCGCGCCGTCCTTGACCATACCGGCGGTGACGAACTTCGCCTTACCGACAGCGGCGACCAGAATATCGGCGTTCTTCGTCAGCTCCGCAAGCTTCTGCGTGCGGCTGTGGGTCATCACGACCGTGCCGTTCTCATGGAGCAGCAGCATTGCCATCGGCTTGCCGACAATATTGGAGCGTCCGATTACCACGCAATTTTTTCCCTCGACGGAAATCTGATAATATTTCAGCATTTCCATCACGCCCGCAGGCGTACAGGGCAAGAAGTCGTAGTCGCCGATCATAATCTTGCCGACGTTGATTTCCGAGAACGCGTCAACGTCCTTTTTGACGTCGATAGCGGCAATCACCGCCTTATCGTCGATGTGCTTCGGCACGGGAAGCTGACAGAGAATCCCGTTGACGTCCTCTCTGCCGTTCAGCTCATGAATCAGCGCAATCAGCTCCTCCTGCGTTGTGCTTTCGGGCAGGGCATATTCCAGACTGCGGAAGCCGACATACTCGCAGGCTTTCTTCTTATTATTGACATATACGCGTGAGGCGGGGTCGTCGCCGACGATAATGACCGCGAGGGTGATTTCCTTCCCCTGTTCCCTGTATACGGCAACCTCATCGCGGATTCTGTCCTTAACGCTCTGTGAAACGAGCTTTCCGTCCATTAACTGATACATAGCTATCATCCCTTCGCTGTGGATTTTTTCTGTGATTGCTTCGGTTGTTTTTTCTTCGGCTGATAATTGCGCATACCGTCGTCCTTATTGCGGTTGATAATCAGCATCACGATTCCGACGACAAAGAGTATCGCCGACAATACCTGCGACGCTCTGAAAGTTACGCCGAACACTGTCCAGTAAAGGCTGTCGGTGCGGAGGCCTTCGACAATCATGCGTTCAAAGCCGTACCAAACAAGGTAGAGATAGAATATCTCGCCGTGGTATTTCTGGAACTTGCGGTTAAAGATATGCAGGAACACAAAGCCCAGCGCGCACCATACCGATTCATAAAGGAAGCACGGATGTACCGCGACCACCTTGCCGTCAATAACGGTATTCTCGCTGATCATACGGAACAGCGTGTCAGTTTCTCTGCCGAACGCCTCCTGGTTAAAGAAGTTGCCCCAGCGTCCGATTGCCTGACCGATCAAAAAGCCAATCATCGCGATATCGAGCAGCGGCAGAAACTTATGCTTGCGGATTTTTGCCATAATCAAGCCACCCGCCAGTCCGCCGATGATTGCGCCGTAGATAGCAATACCGCCGTCGCGGATATTGAAAATCTCGCCCCAGTCGCCCGCGTAACGATCCCATTCCGACAGGACATAGTACGCACGCGCGCCGATGACCGCGGTAATGATACCGACAATCACACAGTCAAAGAGCTTGTTGCGATCGACGCCGAATCTGTCGGCGTTCACATACGCGTAGACAGCCGCCAGCAGCAGACCCGTCGCAATCAGAATACCGTACCAGTAGACATTGAACGAGCCGATGGAAAACGCGACGCGGTTAATCACTAAATCATTGATTCCCAGTCCGGGAAAAGATACATGAAACATAAGCATACCTCTATATAATGTGCGGGTTCAAGTCCCGTCACTCAATAACAAACGTATTATAGCACAGCGCTCTGTGTCATTCAAGCACAAAACTCCCTAAAAAAGACGATTGCAATACAATTTTTTGCAACAAATTTTCAGCATTGAGAAAAATTGATATTGACAATTGAAGATAAAAATGATATAATTCGACTGTTCGATATGCGAGTGTGCTGGAATAGGCAGACAGGCACGTTTGAGGGGCGTGTGTCTTTGACGTACGGGTTCAAGTCCCGCACCACTTCAGGAAGGGATATCCGCTTGGATATCCCTTTCATCTTGGTAACAGCAAAAATCCCGTTGAGACACTTTTAGGAGAATGTACATGAAATATGATATTATCATCATCGGAGCAGGCCCGGGAGGAATTTTCTCGGCTTATGAGCTTGCACAAAAGCGTCCCGACCTCAAGGTCGCTGTTTTTGAAACAGGCAACGCGCTGGAAAAGCGCAAATGCCCTATCGACGGCGACAAGGTAAAGTCCTGCATTAAGTGCAAGACCTGCGCGATTATGTCCGGCTTCGGCGGCGCGGGCGCTTTTTCCGACGGAAAATATAATATCACCAACGATTTCGGCGGCACCATGCACGAGTATATCGGTCGCGACAAGGCGCTGGAGCTGATGCACTATGTTGACGAAATCAACATGGCGAACGGCGGCGGCGACACAAAGCTCTATTCCACCGCAGGCTCGGATTTCAAGCGAATCTGCACCCAGAACCGTTTAAAGCTTCTTGACGCGTCCGTCCGTCACCTCGGCACAGACATCAACTATATCGTGCTGGGCAATCTCTACAAAAAGATTTCCGGTAAAATCGACTTTCACTTTAACACGCCCGTCGAGCATATCGAGATCATCGGCGGCGGCTATCGCGTTCATCACAAAGGCGGATACGACGACTGTAAGAAGTGTATCGTATCGGTCGGCCGCTCCGGCTCCAAATGGATGGAAAAGGTCTGTGAGGAGCTGGATATCCAGACAAAATCCAACCGCGTCGATATCGGCGTGCGCGTCGAGCTGCCCGCGGTCATCTTCTCTCACCTGACCGACGAGCTGTACGAAAGCAAAATCGTTTACCGCACCGAAAAATTTGAGGACAACGTCCGCACCTTCTGCATGAACCCCAACGGCATTGTCGTTAACGAAAACACCAACGGTATCGTCACCGTCAACGGTCACAGCTTTGAGGATCCCTCTAAAAAGACCGAGAATACCAACTTTGCGCTGTTGGTATCGAAGCATTTTTCCGAGCCGTTTGAGGATTCCAACGGCTACGGCGAAAGCATCGCTATGCTGAGCAATATGCTGGGCGGCGGCGTTATCGTACAGCGGTTCGGCGACCTTGAGCGCGGCAGACGCTCCAACCGCAAACGTATTGAAGAAAGCACCGTCCGTCCGACCCTTGAGGCGACCCCGGGCGATTTGAGCCTGGTACTGCCGAAGCGTATTCTCGACGACATTATCGAGATGATTTACGCGCTGGATAAAATCGCCCCCGGTACCGCGAACGACGACACCCTGCTCTACGGCGTTGAGGTCAAGTTCTATAACATGGAGGTCGCCCTCGACGAGAACCTCGAAACCAAGCACAAGGGGCTGTATGTAATCGGCGACGGCTCAGGCGTCACCCATTCCCTCTCCCACGCTTCCGCAAGCGGCGTCTATGTCGCGAGAAAAATCATGGAGCAATTATAATTCTTAATCAGAATAATAAACCACAAAAAACAGCGCCGTTTTACAGGATACAAATATCGGAACCATTCCCTGCATCATCAGAACGCCGCTTTGTGTAACTCAAGAAAAAGCTTGTACTGATATTGATAAAGATTGATTTAAACGATAATACTTAAAAGCAATAAGGAGTAATTATGGATATAACCGAGCACAGAAGAATATCCCTTATCATGTTAGATTTGATTGCTCTTATCGTCGACAATAAAGACGCATCAGATATTGTGCTTGAAGCTTCCGATTTTGATGCGCTATATAAGATAGCCACATATAACGGTCTTGGTGCAATAACAGCTTTTGCGTTGAAAAAAGCAGGTTACCGTAATGAATATTTCGACATAATATATGCAAAAGCACAAAGAAAGAACATCTTATTTGACAGGGAATATCATTTCTTATGTGAAAAATTGGATGAAGCTGAGATCAGATACCTCCCGCTTAAAGGGATTCTCCTCAAGCAAATTTACCCTTCTCCCTGTCTGCGCGAGATGACAGATATCGATATTTTTTTTGACAGTTCTCCCGAAAAGGTCAAGTCTGTTATGCTGCAATCAGGGTATTCGTGTGACCAATATGATAAAACAAATCATGACGTCTACCGGAAGGCTTCCCTTTTCTGCGTAGAAATGCACAGAAGCCTTGTAGATGAATCCTTATTTCCGACACTATATCAATACTTTGAAAAGTTAACCTATGCACCTGCCGGGAACAGTTCTTTCCGTATGCAAATGACCAATGAACAGATGTACATTCACCTTATCTCACATGCCTATATTCATGACACCTTAGCAGGTACGGGGTTGAGGACGCTGCTTGACATTTATCTCTATTTGCAAGCCTATTCTGACCGGATGGATATGGATAACATCCGCCGAGAACTGGAGTTAGCCGGATTAAGTGAATATGAAATGTCTTTGCGCAGCCTCTCGGAAAAGCTCTTAAGATATGATACAATGTCCTCTGAGGAAAAAGAGTTATTGGACTGCTACATTTTTGCGGGAAAGTACGGAAACCAAACAAGGTTCATCCAAAACAGAATAAAGCGCATTATGAGCAGCAGTGATAAGCCTTCAAAGCTGGCATATATAAGAAAGCGAATTTCTTATAATCAAAAAAATATAGAAATCAGTCCTTTCTATTCCAAGCATCCGGAGTTGGCTCCGTTATTATATATCACTCGCCCCTTCAATGCGTTATTCACCCGTCCCAAGTCAGTATTATTAGAGCTGAAAGAAATAAAAAAAGCAAATAAATAATATCCCCGAAAAAGCCCTAAGCCGTTCAGCTTAGGGCTTCATTATATGGTTGTAATTTTAATAATACTAAGACCGCCAACAAAGTATTGCAGAAATCATTCTCATAAATCCCAGGCAGCTTTCTATCAAGGATTAGTATAAACAATTGTGTTTGGATAAGAGCTGTTTTTTGATTTTTGTCGCTCTGTTGAAAGCAATAACGCCTTTTATTCAGCGTTTAACCTGCTCGGGTGTTACACTATCATAGTCAAAGAATAAATCCAGATACGCCGCGTCATAAATACAAAGGTTTTGTGAACCAAACGCTTCCCACTGCTTGTATGTGTCGATTTACGGCAGCTCGTCTGAATCCACAACTTCAAAGTCAAGCTCCGGCATAACATAGGGAGCGCGAGGCTGCGCCGCCGGCTCTTCCATGTGCAGCTTCTGACGGTGCATCGTCACCGCGGTCATGATGAAAATTCCGACAATAAAGACACCGGCAGCAATCCCCGTCAAGAGGACAGAGAAATAATTAAAAGAATATTACAAAGTAATAATTTAGAAGTTCCGCAAATTTTGGCTGGACAAGGGAATTGTCCTTTCAAGGTTTGCGGTATTTTTATGTCGATTTGTAGAGGCAATGTTTCTGCATGGGTGTCAGGACACCGAGGTTGCGCTGCAAGCGATTGAAGTTGTAGTAGCGAATGTAGTTTTCAATCATAGCCACTAAGCTATCTCTGCCAGTAAATCGCCTGGGTTTGTTTACAATTAAGGGCACCTCTGAAAATTTCCGCAGCCCGATAGCACGATATCTTCACGCCGCATTTTTATTCAAAAAGACTTGAAATACGTCAGTATTCCTGCGAAAAATTCAGCATAAATCTATGGCACTCTCAGACTACACGAATTTTTAGAGGTGACCTTAATAGTTATAGCAAAAAGAAATACAGTTTTTCAATAATAAATCGAAAAAATCGATCGAAATAAAAAAAATTATTGACAAATTTTTTGTAATGATATACTATATTTGTACAATGTATCTTTAGATAAGATACAGAATAAATATTTTTTAAGGAGGAATATGTCAATGACCTATGAAGAAAGAATCGCCGCTGCTCAGGCGAAAATGGAAACCCTTAAAACAAAAATGGCTTCTACCGCTGAGAAAGCAAAAGTTGCTCACGCAATGAAAAAAGAAGAGATTGCTGAAGCTATTGAGGGAATCAACGCTGATCTCGACGAGCTCGATGCTACTATCGCCGAGGATTACGCCGAATACGAAGCGGCTGTCAATGCTCAGATCGATGATGATATTGCCACCGTAGAAGGCGACATAGCTGCCGCTAAGGAAAATATCAGAGA
This sequence comes from uncultured Ruminococcus sp., assembly GCA_905235715.1. Lineage (GTDB taxonomy): Bacteria > Bacillota > Clostridia > Oscillospirales > Acutalibacteraceae > Ruminococcoides. The sequence goes on from CAJONB010000002.1 coordinate 15,227, forward strand.
GGCAAAAGAGCGTAAGGACAGCAAAATCTACGCACTCAAGCTCAAGGCTCAGATGAAAGCCGATGTGCTGAAGGAGAAAATCGCCAAGAGACGCGCCGACAGAGATCAGGCTGCGACGGAATGCTACATCCTCGATCTGCTGGATTACGCCGAGTGCTGTGAGCAAATTGCTTTTGCCGCTGCAATCGAAGCCGACTTGACTCTGCTCGAAGCTGCCGAGGTCGCTGCCGAGTACATTGAAAAGTACGGCGAGAGCGAGATTGCCGAAGCTCCCGCAGAAGAGGTTGCTGAATGATTATTGAAGATTTGAAGGCAGATTTGAGCGAGGCTGCTCAGACCATGCTGAAGGATTTTATCGGACAGGCTGTTGAGAAAAAGCTCCAGAAGGAAATGAAAAAAATCACAAAAAAACTTACTGTCAATTTTGTGATCACCGGCGTTGCGCTGCTCGGAGCCTTTACTCTTATCAATCATTCAGATAAGATTGCCGGTCTGCTGACACAATCAAAAGACTGAAATAGAGATTCAATGACGATAAGTTTTGACGCACTTTAAAGCTAAAAAACATGGATGGTCGGCACCTTCTGGGCTATCGTAATTCTCGTTTATTATTTGCTTGCTGCATTACAACCGATAGATAAACCGATCGGCAAGCTGTATCCGATCTTCGGCGTTTTGCTGATCATGATGGCGGGCGTTGTCGTTGGCGGCATCCTTTTCTCGGGCGGCAAATATACCATTCCTGAGATTTCCTTACAAAATCTTCATCCCGACGGCACCCCGATCTGGTCGTAGAAGCGCTGTAGGGTGGCGCCTCTAATGTCGTTTATGAAATATCCACCGGCGTTCAACACCGAAACCGGCGCTCCTTATCCCCGGGAAGCAGGCAACGCGGAGAAAGTAACAGCGTATTTTGAGCTCCCAACGGGAAGCTACGATATTATTGTCAGCAAAACCGAAGGCAGTAATGTTGACCGGTTGACGTCAACTCACGTTGATATCCCGGATAACGCGCTCACAACAGCGATTAACGTTTACTATGACACCGTCTCTAATTCGGTTGATTATGAAACAGTGAATGAATAAGATTTGAATAGCTTTGCAGCCTGCCCGAAAACGGCAGGCTGTTTTTTTATTTGATAGGAAACTACAACGAAGCGTAATAAAATACAAATTGTAAAAATTCATACTATTATCCGATTGAAAAGCAGATAACGATATGTAGATTCCTGTGAATAGTAAGCGTCAGAACAGCCACCGATTATTCAATACGGTGGCTGTTTTGGCGGTTACAATAGACTATGTTTTCCACAGAAAGCCCAAGGAGCCGTGAAGAATGAAGCTAATAACTTCATTTCTTCACAGCCCCATTCCCCCATTCAATGATATAATAATTCTCGCAAAAAAGCGCGATGCACGCCGCCTGGTACAAGCGCGCTTTCAGTAGCGGAAACTGTCCGTATAGCGGATCCGGGCGGTTGTTCTTTGATTGTCGGCGATTTGAATAATCGTCCCGAATTTGGTTCTTAACTCAATGACATTGCTTGCGGAAAGAGAGCAGCTGCATCTCTTTTCACTTCTGACTCAGTTCTCCGATTCGTTGATTTCCGCTCTATAAGTCTTGAAAACAAGTGATAAAAGTATTATTATGTTATGATGAAAGCAGGTGAAAGCATGAAGAAGATGAAGCTGTTCAGCCTTGCGTGGCCGATATTTATCGAAACAGCGCTGTTTATGCTGTTGGGATTTGTCGATGTATTCATCCTCAGCAACTATGACGATCTGGCGGCGTCCTCTGTGAATACGGCAAATCAAATCGTATCCATTGTCACCATCGTCTTCAATATCCTGTCTACCGCGAGCGCCGTGATGATCTCTCAGTATCTCGGCGCAAAGCAGCGTGAGAGCGCCTCTCAGGTCGCGGCGCTGTCGATTACCATGCAGCTGTTCTTCGGTATAGTCGTCAGCGCGGTTTTCCTGCTGTTCAACCGGCCTATACTGCAGCTGATCGGCGCGGATGGACAGCTCCTCGATTATGCGAGTCAGTATCTCTCCATCGTCGGCGGCTCTATCTTTCTGCAAGCATTATTAAGCGCCGTATCCGTCATCATCCGCAACCACGGCTTCACTAAGATCACCATGTTCGTATCCCTCGGGATGAACCTGCTCAATACCTCGATGGATGTGATCCTTGTTCCGCAGATGGGCGTCACGGGCGCGGCGATTGCCACCTGCGTCAGCCGAACGCTCGGCGGGCTCGTCCTTGCCGTGATTCTCTTCAAAAGAATCGAAAAGCCGTCAATCTTCAAGCTCCTGATTCCTTTCCCGTTCACACAGCTGAAAGCCATGCTGAAGATCGGCGTACCATCAGCGATGGAAACCTTCTTCTACAATCTCTCTCAGCTGGTCATCACCTCCATCGTACTCAACTGCCTGACAGAAAACGAGCTGGTCGCCAAAACCTATGTGCAGAGCATCACGATGCTGTTCTATCTCTGCGCTATGGCAATCGGTCAGGCGTCGCAGATCATGATCGGACATCTGGTCGGCGCGGGAGAATTGGACGAAGCTTACCGTCAGGGTTATCGCTCTTACTTCGCGGCGCTGCTGATAACCATCATATCCTGTGCGTTCGGCGTACTGCTGCGTGTACAGCTTGCGGGCATCTTCACCGACAACACGGAGGTCATCGATATCTGCTCTACTATCCTGCTGATGAACTGTATTCTGGAGCTAGGCAGAACTACAAATATCGTGGTGATTGCTTGTCTGCGCGGTGCGGGAGATGTGTACTTTCCGACCATGTGCGCGATATTCTCCAACTGGCTCTTGAGTGTGCTTGGCTCCTATCTTCTTGCGGTTGTATGCGGTATGGGCGTCTACGGGATGTGGATTGCCCTCACTGCGGATGAATGTGTCAGAGGCGTCCTGATGCTTCTGCGCTGGAGATCCGGCAAATGGAGAGGCAAAAGTATAGTGAAAAATCAAACAGTATAATATACACAGTTGTTTTCCTTTATTTGTGTAGCATACATCTTGATAATACCTCTCCCTCACGGTAAAGGCGACGTGAAATCCGCTCAGATTGCTGCCGCAATCGGTATCCAACCGTCACGGACGAGAGATTATCTCAGCGAGTTGGTATGCGATGGTATCGTCATCGCCGAAGGAGCCAATCAGAACAGAGTTTACCGTCTGAAAAAATAATCATAAATTACAGCAGTACTGTTGAATAAAAGGATTAAGCAGGTGGCGATAATATCATCCGCTTGATCTTTTTTTCGTAACTCCTTCACAAATGCTCACAAATCGCCTGTGGCACGCTTTTATAGCTGAGGCGAGCTTCCCTTTTGCGATTGAAAACCTCACACAAGCGCAAATGGCGTGGAAAGTATGGCGGTACTAACTTCTGCTATTCCCTATCAATCAAAAAAACTGCTTTAATAGTTCTCGAAAAACTATCGTCGAAAAACTATCATTCAAAATGAAACCATATCCGGCTTTTCGGCTACTGTATCAGTGAAAGGCTGCCGACTGATTTTTAAGCCGGTGTCGGGAGGGCGCCTCATCATGCATGATAAGGAAATCATCTCTCTGTACTTTGACAGAGATGAGAGGGCAATTGAATATACCGAGCAGAAGTATCGGGCATATTGTCGGTCGATTGCAGACAAGGTGCTTCACAATGCTGAGGACGACGAGGAGTGCCTCAACGACGTATGGCTTGTAGTTTGGAACTCTATTCCGCCCAACAACCCACCGTCTCTTGCAACTTATATCGGTCGTATCACGCGCAACATCAGCGTTCGCCGTCTAAGGTACATCAACCGAAAGAAGCGCGGCAAAGAACTCACCGTCTATATCGAGGAGCTGAACGAAGCTGTCCCGACAGAGAACGGTATTGAAGAAGCCCTCGAAAGCCAATCGTTGCGAGAGGTGCTGGAAAGCTTTCTGAAATCTCAGAGCAAGCAAAACCGCAACATATTCGTATGTCGATACTACTATCTGGACAGTATCGCCGACATCGCGACCCGCTTCGGAATGACGGAGAATCAGGTCAAGCTGAGACTGTTCAGGCTGAGAAACAAACTAAAAAACTACTTAGAAAAGGAGGGTGTCGTATGAGAGCGGAAGATCTTTTCAACTCCTTTGACGAGTTGGACGCTGAGCTTTTATACGACGCTCACGCGAGACCTCAACGAAAGCAATATGTCATGCGTCGTATTGCGATCGCCGCATCCTTCGTTCTGCTGATTGCCGTACCCTTTATCATATACGGGCTGTTCATCGCCCCAACATCCCACATCTATCTCGACAGCCGTGAAAGCATCACGGTTACACTGAATGCCCGCGGTCGTGTCCTCCGCATAAAGGGGAATACCGACATCCACCCGGAACTGAGCGGAAAACGCTGTGACGAAGCCGTCGGCGAGCTGATAGCCGACATGGTGGAGAACGGGAGCATCAACGTGTTGGAGAATACACTGATTATCGGTGCTGATAATCTGTCACAACCCAATCAGGAATCGTTGTTTACAACCACTATGGACGCCGTGGAGCAATATGACTTTGATGCAGCCGTTATCCAAATCAAATGTCATAGTAACGACAACAGAACAAATCAATCTCCTTCCGTCAGCAGAATGATAGAACTGCTTTGTAAAAACGACAGTTCACTTGATATGTATAATCTTTCCCGGCTCAGCTCAAACGACTTAGCCATATTATGGGCGGACAGAGATATCTCAGATCCCGATATCTTCGTAAACGGAAAAGTCCGGTCACATCGGATTTGAAGCGGCGACAGCAAAGGCGCTCGCCATGAGTTCCTTCAAGCAAGCGGACATCGACGATATCCAATTAAGCTACAGCGTCTACCACTACCATTTGATTTATATAGTCACGATAAAGAGCGGGAGTCACTGCGAGGCATATTTCATCAATGCGAATACAGGCTCAACGGAACAGGCGATAAAAGCGCCTACCGAACGGTTGAAAGAAGAAGTTGACCGTGAGATCAAGTCAGTGGGTGACCCAGCGTCGCCGGAGATGAATGATACCTCAGAAACCTCATCAGCTATACAACCTTTTGAGTATTCTGCTTATGTTGAACCGACTGAAACTATTGAAGCCGAGACCCGCCCCTCGCCAACTCAGAAACCGACAGAAGCCGAAAGTGATGAATATTCTTCCGTTCCGATCACAATGAAGGAGCTTAGCTTCGTGGTGCAGGAGGTTCCAGAAAGCGCAGAACAGGCTGATTATGAAACCTTGTTCGAGGGGCAGTGCTTCAACAACCGCAACGGAGAAAAGCAGAATACCGGTACTGTCGCATTCTTAACGACATACGCAGCTCTGCAAAAGTATCTCTCAGATAATGCTTATCCTTACCTTGATAAAGATGGCAACAGTCCTCTAAAAGGTATTGATAAATCTTACTTTAATAATCACAGCATCATCGCTGTGTCCGGCGTATTCTCGGACGCGAGCTATTACGCCTGTTTGACCGATATCAAGACGATCGACTCCGGTGTGTATCTGGAGGCAAGTCTCAGCTACGGCGAAAGCAAGAGCGGTGAGTTTTACTGCCGAGCCTTGACGCTCTACGGCGTCGATAAATACCTTATAACACCAACCGACCATATTATTGTGTATTAAAAAATCATGCTTATTTTTCCGGAGAAATAACACATGAAGAAACAAATATCCTTTCTGCTTGTTTTGACGGTCCTTATATTGAGTTCTGTCATCCCTATGCGCGCCGAAGAAGCCTTCTATTTCATCGGTGACGCCGACGTCGACGGATCCGTTACAATCCTCGACGCCACCCGTATCCAGCGTCAGTTAGTTGATCTTGCCGATGCCGACATACTCAGAAACTATCTCTCCGATGTTGACGGCGATAAAAACGCAACTATCCTCGACGCGACCTGCGTACAGCGTCGCCTCGCGGGCATCGAGAACAAGTTCTGTAAAGAGAAGCTTTATACCTGGAGAGCATCCGTAACCAAGGTAGACACTACAGCACTCAGCTCTACTGTTCAGGTTGGAACCACTGTAGGTTTTACCGTTGTGATGCCGGAACACGAGCTCATGGATGAATACGAGGTCTATGTCGACAGCCTACTGATAGTAGAGCGTACCGCGCACCGCTTTTTCAGATACTCCTTTGACAGAGAAGGCAGTTATCGGATATCCGTTGTCGCATATGATCCCTTTGGCGGGACAGACATCTATACGATCGATATGAATGCCGTGAAAAAATCCGAGCCTCCAATCATCACCTATGCAGCATACAATAATGCTACGAAACAGCTCACGGTCCGCGCGAGCGGAGGTGTCGCTCCCTATGAGTATCAATATACCATTCGAAATAATATCGAACCTCCGCCGCCGGGGGCGACTTATACCGCTCAGTTTACCTTTGAGACCGACGAGGACGGTAACTATTATCTGCTCTGCCGCTACTGTCCCGACAGCACGGTCTTTATCCCGACCTATCTTTTGACCAATACATTATCCTATTACTGCGAGGTACAGGTGCGCGGTGCTGACGGCGCGGTCTCAGATACCAAACAGGTACAAATCATTTTTAAATAATCTGTTATATCTATCGTCATCCATTATTCTGCATTATTCTTCAAGTGCCCGAAGAAGACTCAGAATGTCAGTATAAAAACAATGAAAAGAGGTAATCAAAATGAAAAATCGCAACAGAATAATAATGGTTTCCCTCGCCTTCGTGCTGGTACTCTCGCTGATCTTCACGGTCACGTCCTCCGCGCTGAACGTGCGTGACATGGCGACTGTCGGGACGACCGATGACGAGATCGAGCGCGGGGTCGCGTGGGAGATGCTGAATAGCAAGGTTTATGATGCGAATGATCTGATCAATGCTGACGGCAACGACTTCTCCGACTATTACTATGCCACGCTCAGAAACTACGTCGCTTATGCAAATCATTTGCTCAACTCGTCCACATCTACCACGACCGAGCTCAATCAGATGTATGCCGACCTACAGTATATCATCAGCGAACAGAAGAATCCGGCCAACCACGCCCGCTTCGGTCACTACACCGTTGTATTCACCAATAACGGTAGCTGGAGTGATCCCATCTACTTCTACAACTGGAGCGACGCCGGTAATGAAATGCTTCCGTGGCCCGGCGAAGCTGTAAACAGCCATTACACGAACGAATACGGAGAGAAGCAGTACTACAGCTTTATCCCGACGGACGTGACCAATATCGTCATCAGCTCGAACCAACTCAAATCCACTGACCCAAATGTCGGCGTACCTGCCGTACGAATCCAGACCGAGGATATTTCGGTCATCCAAAATTCCGGCTTTTATCTTACCGGTGAGCGCGACAATCAAGGGCACTACAAGGTTGCAGAATGGGAGCTTAAAAATCCGGTATATAAAATCTTCAATACCACCAATCCCGACCCGACTCAGCCTACCGTAGTTCCTACTCAGAATCCTACTGTGAAGCCTACTGAGGCTCCGACACAGAAGCCTACCGAAAGTCCTACAACAATTCCCACTGAAGCTCCGACGCAAACGCCTACTGTAAAGCCGACCGTGATAACGACCAATCCCACAGAGCCGACGACCGCATTTGATATAGACGACTATCTGCCGCGTTATGACGGAATGCTGGAGTTCTATGAACACGGCATCGAAAACGCTGTGCAACAGGATCTGCGCGAGTTGATCGTTGACGCGACCGTCATCCTAAGCCCCGGGAACAATCACACCCCCGAATACAGCGAAAAGCTGCTGCGGGTACGCAACTTTGCGGTCACAGTATACAACGACAGCCGCTCAGACGGAAATGAACTGCTCGGAGCGATGGCGATGCTGCAAGCCGCGCTCGACGATAAGAGCTATGAGGAGATCATCGACATCATGTGTCAGTGGTTCAATATGCCGCTCATCATTATCGTACCTGATCCGACAACAGGTCCGACAGAAGCGCCGACCTCCGCCCCGACAAACACCTATCTGACCCAAGAAGAGCAAGAGTACACTAAGCTCAAGGATTCGCTGGAAGCACGAGCTTTCTCAACTGAAATGGGTGTCGACGGCGATTACGCTCAGTATCATTCGGAGCTCGGCTGGCTGCTGTCCGGCGTGCGCCACAGTATCTATAATCTGAACGGAAAGGAATTTGTGTTAGGAAATTGGGACTACAAAATCTGCCTGCTGAACATCTTCAAGACTGCGATAGATATATACACCAGCGCATCTTCCACAGAGGAGGACTGTCAGCAGATTTTCGGCGAGCTTAATCTCGCCTACTCCGCTCTGATTCCGCCCGGTGACTATGAGGATGATCCGATCACTAACCACATCATAGGTGATGCTGACGGAGACGGTGAAGTGACCATCCTCGACGCTACGAAGATTCAGCGGGTACTCGCGGGCTACGACAATAAAGATAAGACTAAGGTCGAACGCTTTGCCGCTCTGAGCGAAGGAGTCCTCTCTATCCTCGACGCAACCTCTATCCAACGCTGGCTAGCGGGCTTCAGCACATCGTATGCAATAGGCAAGCACTTCCCGGTGAGCGGAGCTACAATTATCTAACACACCACAAACTGTGTCCTCTATTATTTCAATCGAAGGGGCTGTCTTAGCGCGACAGCCCCTTCGATTATCTGCTGAGAACTCAGCCGCAAGATAGCCGCATTTGAAAAAGCGGGAATAATCTTTTCGAAAAGGCTACATTATCCTTTGTCACCATAAAAATAGGCTATTCCATGAGCCAAACTACTTATTCGAGTTAAAACGTGTAAAATCGACCCGGCAAATGTAACACACTTTTGAAATAATTCTTGACAATTTTTCCATTAATGATATACTAATTCTCGCAAAAGAAAGGGCGCCGCACATCAGCGCGACACCTTATCGTTCAACTCAATATTTAGGGGTATGGCTCAGTTGGTAGAGCAGCGGTCTCCAAACTTTCAAAAGCGACTTCGTATGAAGTCTTTTTTTATTGGCAAAATTCGAAATAATGGCTTAAACACTGACTTATTGTGCAATCCGCTTTATGGTTAGTGAGCATTTTTTAAAATTATCTATGATCGAAATTTGATTGATTTATTGATTGACTGACGCTGTTATAATCCTCGTCCGACACGGGCTCCAACCACTCGTTACTTCCGTTTTCTCCCGGGATTTCAACCGCAAGGTGAGAAAACCACGAATCCGCCGCCGCGCCGTGCCAATGCTTTACTTCGGCAGGAATATTGACAACCTTTCCGGGCGTGAGTTCGATTGCGTCCTTGCCCCATTCCCGGTAAAAGCCCCTGCCGCCGACGCAAATCAGCATTTGTCCTCCTGCGGAATCCGCATGATGGATATGCCAGTTGTTTCTGCACCCCGGCTCAAAGGTCACATTGTATACAGGTATCTGTTCGGTGGAAACCGGTGCGAGATAGCTCTGTCCGACAAAGAATTCGCCGTAGGGATTCGCCTCACCGATCGGGAAGAAAACGGTGTTTTGAAATTTGTCCTTTTCGCTGAGAGCGGGCGCTTCCTCGTTCCAGACCTCCTTCGCAAGACGGAATACCGCCCAACCCTTCGGCCAGCCGACGTACATTGTCGCGTGTGTGATAATCGCCGCGATTTCTTCCTTTGTTATGCCGTTCTTTTTCGCGTTTTGAAGATGATATGTCAAAGAAGAATCGGTAATGCCGGAAGCCATCAGCGAAACGACCGTAATCATGCACTTCGTTTTGATATCAATAGCGCTCCCGTTCCAAACCTCACCGAACAGCACATCGTCGTTGAGGTGCGCGAACATCGGCGCAAAATCTCCGAGCTGTTCTCTGCCTGCTGTTTGTACAATCTTATCATTCATTATATTCGTTCCTTTCTGTATCACAATCACAGGATTGGCTTTCCTTCAATCCATAGCTGTTTGTTTTTTGTTGTGTCTGTTATTGCTTTATCCGCTCTGCCTTCAACCGGTAAAAGATCACTCCTTTTGCCTGTTCCTGAGTCAGATAAAGATCAGTACAGACGGCACGATACTGAGCAGAAAAGACAAATAGAGAGCAGAATTATTTTACCTTCCTTTTCCGGTAGATGTTATAATATAAAACGATTACCGCTGCAACGATTATCATAATAAAGAGCATAGGAACAACCATGTTTTCACCTGTCGCTACAGCACCGCCGTTCACTGATGCCGATCCGCCGGCCGTTGAGGACTGTGCGTCGGCCGCTGCCTGTGCAGGAGAAGTTGGCGCGGGAGCTGTCACGGGCTCAGCCGGAGCTTCTGTCAGCGCTTCGGTCGCTTCCTCGCCGCCGGTCACAACAATCGTACATACCGCTTCGAGGCCGTTAATGCCGACCGTTACCGTTGTTGTTCCGGGAGCAAGAGCCCTGATTACGCCGTCGCCGAGAATTTCTATGATATCACTGTCGTCACTGAAATAATTGAAATATGCCTCGCAGGGCTGTGGAGAAGCAGAGGCGACCACCTGGGCATATTCGCCGACCTTCATCGTGATTGTGGATTGTTCGAGCGTGATCGACTCAGGGCTGTTCAGCTGCGTTACATTTCCATCATAGATATGCAGCGTGTATGACTTTGAAAAGCCGGAGCTTAGGGTCGCGGTGATCCTGACCTCGCCGACCTGCTTCATCGTCACAACACCGTCCTGATTGACCTCGGCGATATCGCTGTCGGATGAACTCCAAGTCACCTTCTTATCGTGCGCGTCCTCGGGGGTGACCGTATAAGAGGTAACGAACATATAATCGCTGATATCCGCCCACACGTCATAGCCGGAGAAGAAGATATGATCCGCGTGGATGACCTCGTCTTCGCTGAGGTAGCGGGCGGTGATGACCGTGTCATCCCATATAGCGGGGAGATCATACAGGTTGATCGGCTCCCCTTCATATTCCCAGCCGGTGAACAGATATCCGTCTTTTTCGGGCGCCTCAGGCAGATTACTCAGAGGAAGTCCGGTGAGCACTTGTCTCTGTTCAACCGTCTCTCCGTCAGCTGTAAAGGTAACGGTGCTATGTACCTTGCCGATAAGGTCGAGGTTCCCGTTGATCCACTCCTGTCTGTTTTTCATCCAAGAGCGCAGGCTTTCCATCTCAACATCAAATTCTGTATAGGGATTCTCGGAAAACGGAGCGTTATCCTCCCATGAATTTTTGATCTCAGCCATATAGGCGTCCAGTACGCCGCCGTCCTTCACGATATCGGTGATGATACCGTCAAGTGCAGCCCAGCGGTCGATTAAGAGCCGACGGAAGTTATCGTCATTTTCTCTCAGATAATCTAACCACGGCGTTTCACGCACGCCGAAGCCTTCGGTGAGAGTGATTGTCCTTCCCAAGGAAAGGTCAAAATCCCACAGAGGTCCCCAGTAGAGCTTATCATTACGGGGCTTATACAAATAAGTGCTGTCGGTGAAGTATGCGTCATAGTTATAGGAGAAGGTCTGTATCCACCAGTAATCTGCGGTGGATTGCAAATCCATATATTTCCCCGGATCGCCGCTGTAGATTGAGTCCTCGACCTTTTGCAGATAATCGGCGATATATGATCTTTGCTCAGGGGTGCCTACCTCGTCTGTCGGGTCGTCGGACTCAAATTCGGGCGTATCGAAGAGGAAGCCTTCGCCTCTCTCGGTATAAAAGCGGTTCGCCTCCGGCTCATATCCGTAGGGCTTCATCCCAATCAGATAACCTCCGGTAATTTCAGGCTCGCTGTTGTCCTCAGGGGTCAGCTCGTCTATATCGACGCGGTTTTCACCTACTCTGACCTGTTCCGAGAGATAATAGCTGCCGAGGTATGCGCCGTTCATCACAACATCGACCGGCAGCATCTTCGGCGTATAGGCAAGTCCCAGCTCGCTGCCGAGATAAGTGACGATTTTATTCCTAAGCAGTGTAGAATCAAAATAATTCGCCAGCAAAACCCAATGCTTGTTCTTGCCCATGCCGAGCAGATCGGTCTTTTTGTCCAGCTTGAGCTTATAGGGCTTCTTGTCGTTCATCCATGTCGTATGACCCCTGCCGCGGATGTAATCGAGCTTCAGATCCTTTGTATCGCTCAGCGCGATATCGCTGTAGTAGCCGGTATAGCCGTCGGGAACGGTAATCTTGACCGTGCCGGTACACTCGACGGAGTGGTCGGGACTGTTGTTCATCTCTTCAATCGTACCGTATCCCTCTGCACTCTCGTCGATCGTGATGTTCACGACCGGCAGACCGTTATTTGCAAGAATATCCGGGACACTCTCAGCAGACGCAGACAGCATAGGAACCACCGTCATCGCAACAAGAAGCATTGCGAGCAAAACAGCAAATGATTTTTTCATGTCCATACCTCTTTTTTCTGATCAAAAAATATGCAGTTTGGATTATTTTATTATTATAGCAAACTTCGACTTCTCAGGCAAGTATTTGATACGCACCCGATTGCCGACTTGAGTGCGCCACGGCGCGTGGTTCAGCTTCAAGTGGTTCGATAAGGCTCTTGAGGGTGATGGTGCAGACTTTGGGAGAAAAATCCCGAAAAAATGGTTTTGAGCACTCCGGGAGCAATCATGTGATATATTGCAATACTCAAAATTGCCAGCCCTTTTACCATTTCAACATATTTTACTCTTTTATTAGTCATTTAATATCATCCTTTTCAAATTACTATTATGATATTTTGAGTTTATTAATAGCACTCAACAATAATGTAAAATTTCTTGTAAGGAATAAACCGGCTTCTGATATTATGGCTTTTTTAATAAATAGCAAAGCGCGTCATCCCGTCTCATGCAACCTCAAACGCGCCTGCGGCGCTATAAATTTCTTTCACAAAGTTACAATTTTTTCACAAAACTACAATTTCGGTCTTGCGCCCTTTTAACAGATATGGTATATTTTAAGATGTAAAATACATTTGATATGAATTCTGACGGTAATCCGCTTCATATTTCTGTTAAGACCCGTAAGTCGAAGGGCGGCAGCGAAATTAGTATGAGAACGACGGAGCGGGTTATGATTCCGCTGATGACAACGAGCCGCATATCGCCCTGAATAATATTCGCCGGCGGCTTGAAATGATGTGCAAAAGCAAATTAGAGCTTGCAACGCGTGAAGGCGGAGGTGCATCGGTGAAAGTGACGGTACCGACGCACAATCAATAATACGAATATTAGTATGAAATTTGGTATTAATCGGCAGCTTTGCCATTAATATATGTAAAAAATCCAAAAAGAGGGGATGTCATGTTCAAATTACTCTTCAAAAACATGAAGGCAAAAAACTGGGTTTCAGTTATCGCGATTTTTCTGCTGACGCTGGGCGAAGTTTTCTTCATGATGCAAATCGTAAGCTACATCAGCTTACTTACCAACGCTGTCCAGCACAGCAGAGAAAACGGCGTAGCCGAGATTTGGTGGTATGGTCTGTATATGGTCATTTGCGCTATTCTGATGGCGGCAATCGAAGTCATAATCCGATTTGTAGCCAGCGCGACCGCATCCAGCTGCGTTACCGGTATCAGACAGAAAATGTATGAGAGGGCAAACCGGTTTGCCATCTCGGACTTTGCTTCTTTTTCTACCGAGTCCTTGATCACCAGAACCACCAACGACATGAATAATGTCCATATTGCGTGGCTCACATTCTTAAAGACCGCGTTTTTAGCTCCTGTCGTAATGGTGTGGTCTATCATTCTTTTATTGCAATACGCCAGTACATCGCTGACGATCGTCACCGCTATCTGGTTGGTTCTCCTTATCGTTGCGGTTGTCGTTCTGCTTATGATGCTGACACCGAAGTTCAAGATTGTCCAGAAGCTGACCGACTCTCTGAACGTTGCTTCCAGAGAGAACCTGACCGGCGTCAGAGTCGTCAGAGCGTTTAACGCCGAATCCTATCAGGAAAACAAGTTTGAAAAGGTCAATACCGATTTCACCAAGGTACAGATCTTTGCCGGCAGAGTCATGTCCTTCTTTACACCGTTTGTTATGATGGTCATGACGGGACTGACCCTGTCCATCCTGTGGGCAAGCGCATTCGTCCTCAACGGCATGGATATGGAAGCTGCTTCCCAGTCTTTCAGCGCGACAAACGCGTTCGTAATGCTCGCGAGCCAGATTATTATGTCCTTCATTCTGATGGTTACGCTGATCGTTATCTGGCCGAGAGCTTCTGTCAGTGCAAAGCGTATCTACGAGGTCATCACTCACGAGGTCTCTGTTCTGGATCCCGAGAATCCCGTTGATTTCAAGAACAAGGGTACAATCGAATTCAAAAACGTCGGCTTTGCCTATCCCGGCTCAGATAAAGAGGCTGTCTCAGATATCAGCTTCAAGGTTAAACAGGGTGAAACCATCGCGTTTATCGGCGCCACCGGCAGCGGTAAAACGACTATCATCAATATGATTCCGCGTATGGCTGACTGTACACGAGGCGAAGTACTCGTCGACGGCGTCAACGTCAAGGACGTTCTCCAGAAGGATTTGAGAGACCGCATCGGCTATGCGCCGCAGAGAGGCTTCCTCTTCAAGGGCAATATCAAGGATAATATTGCCTTTAAGGATTCCGAAATGACTCTTATCGACGTAAGATGGGCTGCTGAAATTGCGGACGCTGACGGCTTCGTTATGAAGAAGAGAAACGGATATGATTCCGAAGTTGCCCAGGGCGGCTCGAACTTCTCAGGCGGTCAGAAGCAGAGACTCTGTATCGCGAGAGCGGTAGCTACGAAGCCTGAGATTCTGATTTTCGACGACTCCTTCTCGGCGCTTGACTATAAGACCGATAAAACCGTCAGAAGCCGTATTGCGGAACAGCTCCCCGATACCACAAGAGTTATCATCGCACAGCGCGTCGGTACTATTATGGACGCAGACCAGATCGTCGTACTGGATAACGGTAAGATGGTCGGTATCGGCAAGCACTATGACCTTGTAAGAAATTGTCCTGTTTATCAGGAAATTGCATTATCACAGCTTAGTAAGGAGGAGTTAGGATTATGAGTACAAACGTAAATGCTCCTGCTAAAGAAAAAAACAAGCTGGGTAGTCTTGTCAAGGCGTTCAAGCCTTATTATGCTCCTTTTATTATCTCGATCATACTGCTGATCACCTCTGTTATCTTCACGATTCTGACCCCGGGTATGATCCGTAACCTGACCAACGAGATCTCACCGGTCGGTAAAGAGGCTGTCGCCGGTAATTTCGTTATCGACATGGGCAACGTGACCAATTATGCTTTGACTCTGGTAGCATACATAGGAGTATCGTTCCTTGCGGGCTTTATTTCCGCTTTTATCCTCAATACCATTATCCAGAAATTCTCAAAGGATTTAAGAAGACAGATCTCTTGCAAAATCAACAAAATGCCGCTCGACTATTTCGATACGACTCAAACCGGTGATATCCTCTCTGTTATCACCAACGATGTCGATATCCTCAGCACCTCTCTGCAGAACTCCGTAAGTATGCTGGTACAGTCCGGCGTCATGCTGGTCGGCGTATTCGCCGCGATGTTCATTGCCTGCTGGCAGATGGCGCTCGTCGTCGTAGCCTCGCTCCCCATCATGCTGATTATTATCTCGCTCACCTTCAAGTTCGCGCTGCCGTTGTTTGACAAGAACCAGAAGCTCATGGCTGAGGTCAATGCTGCCGTTGAAGAAAACTATTCCGGTCAGCTCGTTATCAAGGCTTTCAACGCCGAAGATAAAAAGATTGAGGAATTCAATGAGAAAAACGATCAGTTCGGTGCTGTCCTGTACAAGTCTCAGGCTATCGGTACTTTGATTGAACCTGCTATGCAGTTTGTATCCTATTTGACCTATGCTGCGGTTCTGATTACCGCGGGTCTGCTCTTCGCGAACGGCACCATCTCCGATATCGGCGTTATCACCGGCTTTATCATCTATGTATCGCTGTTCCAGGAGCCTCTGGCACAAATCGGTCAGGCGAGCTCCACCATCCAGCTCGGTAACGCTGCGTGCAACAGAGTATTCACCTTCCTCGAGCAGGAAGAGCTTCCCGATGAGAGCGACAAAAAACAGCTTCTCGACCACAATCACATTCGCGGCGAGGTCGAATTCAAAGACGTATGCTTCGGCTACGACCCCAAGAAGCTTACCATCACCAACTTCTCCTGTAAGATCAAGCCCGGTATGAAGGTTGCGATCATCGGCCCCACCGGCGCCGGTAAGACCACACTGGTCAACCTGCTGATGCGCTTCTACGAAATCACCAGCGGCGATATCTTGGTTGACGGTGTATCTATCAAGGATATGTCAAGTCAGGAGCTTCGCGATATCTTCGGCATGATTCTGCAGGAAACATGGGTCATCAACGGTACTCTGAGAGAGAACATCGTTTACAACCTGAAGAATGTTGACGAAAACAGACTTAAGGAGATCCTTGAAGAGACCAACCTGAGCCACTATGTATCCACCCTGCCGCAGGGAATTGATACCGAGATTCAGAAAGAGAGCGCGCTATCCGCAGGTCAGAAACAGCTTGTCACTATCGCAAGAGCCATGACCGAAAACGCTCCCATGCTGATCCTTGACGAAGCGACCAGTAACGTTGATACCAGAACAGAGATTCTGATTCAGAAGGCGATGGATTCGCTGACAAGCGGCAGAACGAGCTTTGTCATCGCGCACAGACTTTCTACCATCAAGAACGCCGATCTGATCATTGTTATGAAGGACGGCAACATCGTAGAAACCGGTAACCACGACTCCCTGATGGAGCTCGGCGGACTTTACAGCGAAATCTACAATTCCCAGTTCAACTGATATCAGGCATCTGCCATAAGTATTTCTAAGACTGACACCACCGCTTACTTTCAAGCGGTGGTGTTTTACGGTTTGCAAAGTATATTATTTTATTCGGTTTTGGAACTCCCAAAAGGCAGAAAACGCCAGCATACTTTTCTCATCTTCTTTTTTCCTTTTTCTGTGGAACGCGCCGGAATCTTGCCGGGTCAAAACAATACAGACAAATAGTATTTCAGCCACCGCGGTTAGTTTCTACGGTGGCTATTTCTATATCATTTGACGCTTCCTCAGTATTTCTGCAAAAGCTGTTTTGCATTATATAAGTTTTCGGGTTTTCTGAAATAATACAGCGCAAAATATGGAAATCCGCTATGATTTATGTTAAGATGTGACTATAAGAACGTATGACTGTGTTCAAAGGGAGATAGATCAATGAATGTTTATGATTTTGACGGAACTATTTATTATACCGATTGCACGATTGATTTTGGAATCCGGTGTATGTTCCGCCATCCAAAGCTGTTGTTTACATATTTTCCAAAAGCTATAAAGTATCTGATTCAATACAAAAAAGGGAAGGTTCCCAACTACCTGATGCAGCGCAAGGTTTTCAGCTACCTGACGATGATTGATGATTTTGACGTACAGATTGAACGGTACTGGGACAAGTATGAAAAGAAAATATCGGCGTGGTATCTTGCGCAGAAAAAGCCCGACGACCTGATTATCAGCGCTTCGCCGCTGTGTATTATCGAACCTATTGCTAAGCGGCTGGGTGTGCGCTGTATCGCGACGGAATTTGACCGTGAGTTCGGTGTTTTTACTAATAACCTGATGTACGCAAAGGAAAAATCAAAGTATATCATTGACCACGGTTTTCCGAAAATTGATAACTTTTACTCTGATTCGCTTGCCGATACTCCGCTCGCATTATGTGCCGAAAAAGCCTATCTTGTAACAAATCACGCTACAACGCTGACAGACTGGCCTGTTCTTGACGAGGAAACAAAGAAAAAGGTGAAAAAGAAAGTAAACACCGGTTGGAAAGTTCATCTCAGGGAGGAATAAACCATGTATGTCATTATATATGATTTTGGCACCGGCAGCTTAAAGGCCTGCCTGTTTGATATTGACTCTGAAATCCGAATTATTGCCAACGCTTCGGCGCCCTATAATCTGTATATCCTTGAAAACGGCGGCGCCGAACAGGACACTGAGGAATGGTGGCAGGCGGTGTGTCAAACGACAAAGGAGCTGTTTGAACAGACAGATGTGAATCCTTCGGAGGTATCGGGGCTGGCTTTCTGCGCGCAGATGCAGGGCGTTGTGCTGGTGGATGAAAACGGAAAAGCGCTTAGACGTCCGATGAGCTATATGGATCAGCGCGGAGTTAAAGAGTTTAAGGCTTGTATGGGAAAGGGACTAATTAAGGTGTCCGGCTGCAGTCTGTATAAGCTGCTTAGAAACCTGCGCGTCAATTATGCAGGCTCAACAAGCGTCAAGGACCCTGTCTGGAAATACAAGTGGGTTGAAAATAATGAACCGGAGGTTTTTTCGAAGGTCTATAAATGGCTTGACGTAAACGACTATCTTGTATCGCGCTGTACCGGTAAAATCATCCGGACGGCGGACTCGGCTTTTTCTACCATTCTATATGACACGCGCAAGGGCAAGGAAGGCTGGAACAAAGGACTTGTCAAGATGTACAAAGTGAATCCTGAGCATCTGGCGCCGATTATCAACTGTACGGATATGGTCGGCGGACTGACGGAAAAGGCTGCAAGCGACCTCGGTCTGAAAGCAGGTACTCCTGTTTTCGGAGGGGGCGGAGACATCACCTTTGTCAATATCGGCGCAGGCTGCACCAAACCGGGAGATACACACATTTATATCGGCACATCCGGCTGGGTATCGACGTATCTGGACTATCAGACGTTTGATATTAACGCAATGATAACCGGAGTTCTGTCGGCAAAGTACGGATACTTTAATTATTTCGCCGAGCTGGAAACAGCCGGAAAGTGCTTTGATTGGGTAATGAACCATCTTGCTCTGGATGAGATAGATATATATATCAAAAAGTCGAAGGTAACAGATAGCGTGGAGAGCAAATTCAAAAGCCTTTACGACTACCTTTCAGCTGAGGTCAGCAAGGTTCCCGCAGGCGCGAACGGCGTCCTTTTCACGCCGTGGCTTCACGGCAACCGCTGCCCGTTTGAGGATTCCAAAGCAGCGGGTATGTTTTTTAATATAAAGCTTGAAACAGGCAAGCGGGAACTGATTCGCGCGGTTCTTGAGGGCATCTGCTATCATTTGCGATGGCTGCTTGAATGTGAGGCAAAAAAGGTAAAAACCTCTGATACGATACGTTTTGTCGGGGGCGGCGCCCTATCGCCCGTTACCTGCCAAATGCTGGCGGATATTACCTGCCGCACGATTGAAACCGTCAACAACTCTCAGGAAGTCGGCGCTATCGGCACCGCTCTGGTTGTTGCGGCAGGTATCAATAATATGGATGTGCTGGAGCTCTCACAACAGCTCATAAAGCCGAACCACACCTATTTCCCCAACCCCAAAAATAAAGAAGTCTATGAACGTAATTACAGCGTTTTCAAAAAGCTATACAAGTCCAACGCCTCTCACTTTAAGAACTTGAACGCCTGAACTGAGTTTGCCGCAAGCTGCCGAACCATGCATAAAAATTATTACAGAACAGGATGGAAAGGTATTGCTATACGGATAAGAGATATGGTATAATATATATAACATTATCGGTCAAAGTCGAAGTCGGATCAGCAAAGCCCTTTGTGTTTGAAAAGAGGAAAATGATATGAAACAGGGAAAAAAAGCCTTATCGGTTGTCTTTGCGACCGTTTTAATTCTGGTGACAGTGGTTATCGCGGCAGGCTCTGCCTCCGCGGTCACCTATACGCTTGATTCGCCGACCATTGAATCGTTGGAGAATGTTACTGACGGTGTGATGATTCGTTGGAAGGCGGTGGACGGCGCAGAAAACTATGCCGTTTACAGCCGCACAGGCAACGGTTCATGGGCGTCAAAGGGAAAGACGCAGAACAATTACTTTGTCGATACCGCGGTCAACGGCGGAAAAACCTATGAATACAAGGTGAGATGTGTCAGCGACAGCGGCATATTTCTCAGTCCAAACACGGAGCAAACGCCTTCTGTCACCTATATCGCCGCTCCTTCGGTGACATCTCTCAGCAACGCTCTCGACGGAATTACCGTCAAGTTTACGCTGAGAACCGGTGCGACCGATTATCTCATTTATCGTCGCGACGCGTCACAGGCGGAGAGGTTTGTCGGAGTTGCCGAAAGCAGCAGCTTTACGGATACCACCGTCCGAAGCGGCGTAGCATACTCCTATGCCGTCAAGGCAGTCAGCGCGTCGAACGCCGCGGGAAGCGCATTATCCGCGTATTCCGACGGCAAAAAGTTTCTTTCGGCCCCGACGGTTACCAACAGGGTGAACAAAGCAGCGGGAGTCAGTATCGGCTGGGATGCGGTACCCGGTGCGGAATATTACTGCGTCCTGCGCAAAACCGAGACCGGTTCATGGACGCGCAAGGCTGTCACCACCGATACGTCCTACCTTGATACGGCGGTCACGGGCGGCAAACGTTATCAATATAAGGTGCGCTGCTCCACCTCGAGCGGCAACACTTATCTGAGCGCAAATCCGACGGATTATTCCGACGGGACGTTTCTCACAACACCCAAGGTCAGTTCGCTTACCAACACCGACGAGGGAGTACAGGTGAAATGGAATAAGGTCAGCGCCGCAGATGAATATGTGATTTACAGGAGGCTGTCCACCAAAACCACGTGGGTACAGAAGGCAACGCTGTCTGCAGAGCAGAACACATGGCTCGATACCAATACGTTCAACGGCTCGACCTATATCTATTCAGTCAGGGCGGTCAGTAATACGGGCAATCAAAGCTCGCGCTATACCGGCGGACTGTCAATCATGTTTTTGAAATCCCCTGAAATAAAAACAATCTCCAACCTTTCCACCGGCGTTAAAATGACATGGAACAGCGTTAAGGGCGCACAGGCACATGTGAGTTCTATGACTACCGCGCCTGTTCCGGCACGCACGGCTATACTTCGACGGGCATTCCCGGCTTTGTCAAGGCGATGGAGCTTATCCATGGCGATTACGGTTCTGTCAGCCTGAAGGATTTGATTGAGCCGGCGGAATATTATGCGGAAAACGGCTTTATCATCAACGGAACGCTCGCCTATCGCATCGAGGCCGGCGGAGATATGCTGTCATCCTACAGCGCGCTCACGGATAATAACGGTAATCTGCTGACCGAAGGCGCGACCCTCGTTCAGCCGGAGCTTGCTGCGACGCTTCGCACGATTCAGTCCGAGGGCGCAAAGGCGTTCTACAGTGGCTCCATTGCACAGGATATTGCCGCGCAGACCGATCTTAGCTTGGATGACCTTGCATCGTATCATGTAAATAAGCGTACGGCGCTGCAAGGCTCTTTTAACGGTTATACTGTTTACGGAGCGGGTGTTCCGCTGTCGGGCGTCGTGCTGATACAAATGCTCGAGATGGCGGAAAAGCTCAATATTGCCGACCCGAAGAAGGATTCTCAAGCCTACCTTTCCGACCTGAAAAAATTGACGGAGGCAGCTTACTCCGACCGATATTATACCGTGACCGACCCGGATTTTTATGAGGATGGAACGGATGTATCTGCCTATGAGCAGAATCTGATTTCGGAGGAATATATCAATTATCTGCTCAGAGATACGTCGACGGACGTACAAAACTATGATAAGGAAAGCCCCGAAACCACAAGCTTTTCTGTCGTGGATTCCAACGGACTGGTTGTGTGCGCCACCAACACGCTCTCGTCGTTCTGGGGCTGTCAGCAGATGGTCGATGGATTCTTCCTCAATAACACTAACACCAATTTTTCTTCCAACGGCGTCAACCGTTATGAAGCGGGTAAGCGCAGCCGTACCTTTACGGCTCCGACAATTATCACCGGTCCCGACGATTATGTTGTCGCGCTCGGTACACCCGGCGGCAACAATATCCCCAGCATACTGTTCAACACGATTGTAGATGTTATCCGCTTTAAGGAGGATCCGCAGGAGGAGGTTACCAAGAGCCGCATTATGTACCGCGACGGATATCTGACGGTTGAGGTTGATGAAAGTGGCGGCACATGGCTCGACTTATCGCAGATTTCCGAGCCGGTTATCTGGCGCGATTCAGGTTACTGGTGGGGCAGCGTTGCTTTGGCAGGCTACTCCGATACCGAGGGCGCCTTTGCGGCGTATGACTACCGCAGAGGGGCGACAAAGGCAGGGGTGTATAATCCCGATAATTGACGGGCTGGATACGTTCAGGCATCTGCTTTCGGTGTTTGATATAGAAACGGATTGACAAATCGGGATTTGTAGAGTTATTCACGTATGAACATAGTGATAAAAAAGACGGAAGATGCAAACCTATAGCTGCAGCACGCTGATTGTGTAAGACAAATCCAATCTTTTGAACTCTTTCACGGAGCATCTTTACGATTTGAAGCCATTCCAGCAGATAGTCGGCGTACAGCATATCCGATCGCAACCCGTCCACGTGGACGGGCGGCTCGAACTCGTTGCGAATCTTTACCGGCATGGTTTCCGCCCACCTCTTGTTGCCCTTTTCGGGAAGCCCGGTGGCAACGTATTTCACGTGCCGCTTGCCACGGCTATCGTTGTAGCTGAGGACGGCGTAGTAATATCCTTCATCAAAAAAGATATTAGCTTACGGCTGCGACACACAGCTCTTATACTAATTTCTAATAAAAAGCTTTAAAAAGATATTAGTGGAAAATTTCACAGAACGAGGCGGAGGACGCAGGCAGGCAGGCGTCCTTCGCCTCGTCTTGCAAAATCATCCTCGTTAATCTAAGTCCACTTTTTAATTGAGATTAGTATAAAAGTAGACACAATCCAATCTCTTGAAGTAATGGATTTGATAACATCAGCAGATAGTGACCGGAGTAATCTTTTAATGGGACTGTGAAAAAACGTAGTCATTGCGGGGCTCCTCCTCTCCCCCGACACGCGAGGTCAAGGCGTACCTACAGGATACGCCTACCGAGCACGGCGAGCGACGACAATGGGTCGTCGTTTTTTCACAGTCTCATTTTGTTGCAACTTTTTCCAACTCTCCCAGACCTGTATTTTTCTGAATAGAGAACAAAAATCAGAATAGATTTTGCAAATAATGGTATTGTATTTTCTACCAAATGTGATAATATTATATTAATCAAATTAGGGGGATAACGTTATGGATAATAATCATTTTGATTGGATTGCTTTTTATGAGGAATTTGCAAAAAAACTTCTTGAATATAAGGTAATAGAGCAGAATTGATTCAAAAAATTTAAAGTGTTTATGAAATTGCCGGTATAAAAATGCCTACAATGGAAAGAAGCTTAGACATCAGTACAGATTTAATTGATATTGATCCGTTTACTGTTTTCGGAATGGACAGTATCGCCTGTGAGTACGGTAAAAATATACCGAAAATTAAAATAGAGTTTTGAGAAAAGCAAGAAAATATACGGAGGAAAAAATGGATGTAGCAAAAAAGCGTTCCTTAGAGATTCCGCTGACCATTGACAACTATGAAACCGCTTTTGCATTTATTGAACAATGTCTCAGGCGAAATCATATAAAAGATGATAAAGCAATTACGGAAACTAATCTGCTGTTCGAAGCGATACTTAATAATCTCATTGAGCAGGGATATGATCAGAATACTACATTGACGATAAAAGTAAAAAAATCATTCGGAGAAATATATATTAAGCTTGGCTTTGAGGGGAAATCTTATGTTCCGGAAGATACGAAACAGGATGGGGTTTCGCCCGAATTAAAAATGATTCAAGTATATAACGACAAGATAAGCTATAGATACCAAATGGGCTATAACAGCATTCGCGTAGTCGTAAAAAGAAATTACAGAAGCTCGCTGATGCACTGCGCGTTAGGAGCGCTTCTGGCAATTCTTACATATATTCTTATGATTACGTTTATGAGCGAAGATCAACAGTTGGCGTTCGATAATACAATCATTTCGCCGTTGATTAAACAGTTTGCAAACGCGATGATGATGGTGGGCGCTCCCGTTACGCTTTTTTCATTAGTAAAAAACCTTACGGACATCTATATTGTTTCCGAAATGAATTCCTCGGGAAAAAAGCTTCAGATGAAAACAATCGCAACCTCCGTGATTGCAATTGTTTTAGCGCTTGTAACAAGTGTATTTGCCTCCGGGCTGATTAACACGCACGCAGGTTATCTGGGGACAGAAAATATTATAACCGCGGGAATTCCTTCCTTTGACTTTATTTCATCTATGGTACCGTCCAGTATTTTTGAGCCATTTCAGACGTATATGCCGTTTCCGATGATTATCGTCGCGTTGCTTATTACATACGCGTTCTGTTCAATCGGTAAGTACTTTGATGTTATGCAAAGAGTAATCGACATTTGTTATACACTCTTTTCAAGAATGTTGAAAGTTGTTATGTTTACTCTGCCGTTTTTCTTTTTTTTATCAATTATTACATCGCTTCTGGAGGACGGCTTCGAGGATTTGATTCTTATGGCACGGTTTATTGCTGCAGTATTGCTGAGCCTGATTGTTATATTTGCTTTTTATCTTATAAGGCTGTTGATTGGCGGTGTCAGGATAATTCCGTTTATTAAACACCTTATGCCGTTGATTTGGGAAAACATAAAAATCAATTCAGCTATCGACGCGGTTCCCTTCAACATCAGATACTGCGCAAAAGAATATAAATATGACCTAAAGCGCCTTTCGGAGAAACTGCCGATTCTCGCTCAGACCAATCTGGACGGCAACTGTTTCTTGATTACGCTTGTCTCAATGCTGTTCATTTTCCTGCTTGGGATAGAGATTTCATGGCTTCATATTATAGCAATAGCGATTCTTGTATTGTTCCTCTCCTTAGGCGCGCCGAACCAGCCCGGGTCGATGTTAATCGGTATTTTGATTATTACCTTTTTCCTTCAGGCGGACGATTTGATTGTAGTCGCGATTTATGCGGAAGTGTTTTTCGGGACACTTCAAAATATAATCAATGTAATTGGTGATATTGTAACGGTAGCGATTGAGGAGCAGAAATCGGTATAAATCAGGATTTGAGCAAACGGAACAGCAATTATTATATTGTTGCTCTTGTACACAAATTAAAAGGATGATAAAAAGATATTATTAATTGCCTCAACTATTATTCCGCTGTAGCGGAAGTATTCATTCAGCAGAAGATATACAACAAAAAGCGCACCGGAGAACGGGCACGAAGCTAAGGTGCCCGGCTCTCCGATGCGCTCAACTTCATCTCAAAATACAATCCAAAAATTATTCAATCGTATTCGGTTGTGAGGTTATTATATCACAAAGAAAAAACGTCTGTCAATAAGCTTCGAAATTTATGTTCGATATATTTGTGCGAATATTTTGTGAACAAGAACGTTTGCACAACCGTTTCACAAATGCTCACAAATCGCCTGTGGTGTGAGTTCATGTTTCACCTGAGTGTTATAAAAGCAATTATTTTAATAGCTTGAGTAAAGGTTACGATATCCGACTGCAACCCATTTTTGCAAATATTGTTGATTATATCACAATTCATAGGATAACCTTAATTCTATTATATGAAATTACACTACTCTCAAACTGTTGCAAGAGAATGAGAATGACGGACATAGTTTTACTACCTTATCCTCAAAGAACTGAACGCGTTAAAAAAACACGCTGATATAAGGTCGTTTCAAGAAAAGTTGCATAATTTTATGCAACTTTTTTTCTGTTTTTAACATTAGTGAGAGGCTGAATCAAATACAGAAAGGATGAGAACCATCAGTATTACCAATCAAATTCTGCGCATAAGGAACAATATCGAGTCTGCCTATGATGCGCTGAGTTTAAAGGGCGCTACCCTGCCGACAGTACGAAACAGCAACAACCTCGCCGATACAATTGACAGTATCAGCGGCACGGGAACAACAGTGGAATACTCTCAGGTGAATCCATCGGTCGCGGCATATCTTGCCGAGGTCACCTATGATCCGTCCGACTATTCCGTGAGCCGTCTGGATGAATATGTGACAGTGCCGACCGACTATGATAAGTCTAAGCCAGCGGGCGCGAACGTCAACGTTCCCGCGGCGGGTACGTTGATCCTGACCGACGGCAGCAGAAGCCTGTCAAAAAGCGTCAGCGTGGGAAATTGCGCCGTATATAATATCATCCCCGGGCACGCGGGCACTTATTTGATAAAAACTGCCGCTGATAAAACAGTTTCCGCCGGAGTCTTAAAGCCCGACGGAGCCCTGCGTATGATTGACACGCAAGCGACCGCTAACGTCCGCGATCTCGGAGGATGGTCGTGTGACGGAGGTACTGTCAAATACGGTATGCTTTTCAGAGGCGGAGAAATCGGTGCAGCCGATACCGCGCTGTTCCATGATTTTTTGGGGATTCGCGCCGAGCTGAACCTGAGATGGGATGACGAGGTTACACGCGACTACTCGCTTATCGGTGAAGATGTGGATTTCAGACATATCAACGGCCCGTGGTATTCTGTCGGCAACAGCTCCAACTGGCCGCCGGACGCCCACAAGCAGATACTCAACTATGTAATGGATTATGTCATCGCGGGAAAGCCCCTGTATTTCCATTGTGCCGCAGGCGCGGACAGAACCGGAACGCTTGCTTTTATTCTGGAGGCGATTCTCGGTATGTCCCAAAGCGATATGGATAAGGAATATGAATTGACCAGCTTTTACACCGGTATCGCTACAGACGCTCAGGCACGCCGCAGAAACGAGGATGAATGGAAGAACTATATGGCACAGTTCAACAGCTATCCGGGCAGCGTAATGCGCGACAAGGTTGTCAACTGGGCTTTGACGCTCGGAATCACGATTGATAAAATCAACGCCTTCCGTGCCGCTATGATTGACGGCACACCCGAAGTATTATCAAACAGCGCCGGAACCGTCACGATCACAAAAGCGCTGACGAATGTTTCGGTGGATAACACCGCAGCGAGTATGGCAAGATATCAGCCGTACACAGCGAACATCACGCCCGACAGCGGATATGCGATATCTGCCGTGACGGTAGAAATGAACGGCGAGCCGGTCAATGTATTCATAGGGACGAAGACAGCTCTGTACCGGCGAATAACAAATAATCTGAGCCACTGTCATACAAATAATTTAAAATACAACACTATTGACGGTCAATCATACGGAGCAGCTTTGGAGGCTGATACCGGATATACGCTTGACGGCGGTAGTATATCAATAACTATAGGAGGGGTTGAAATGGCAAATGTTTATTATTCCGACGGAAAAATTGTGATTCCCAATGTAACAGGAGATATCGTCATTACTGCGGCAGCTGTACCGCAGGGGCCTACATATACGAATGTTTGGGATTTATATAAAGTTAATTCCAGACTAAACTCAGGAGAATCCGATCCCGAGAGCGCAGGTTCATTCATTACAGGCTTCATTCCCATATCGGCGGACGCTCTTGCGGGTTCGTCTATCGTTCTCCGCAGCAACATGAATCTGTTCAATTATACGGACTTAGCAAGCTCGGGCGATTACGTTCGCCTCTATCCAACAGCCACGGCAGGAACACAGTCAGCCTCTGATATAATGTCAGCAAGTTCTAAATTTACCAAAGGCTACGATTCGACAACAGGAATATATTCTCTTACAATTAATCGTTCATTCTATTCATCTGTAGCCGGCACAGCACATTATCTTCGATTCTGTGCTCAAATATCCGATTCGGCTATCGCGTCATCATTGTTCGACGGCTGTATTTTGACGATTAACGAAGAAATGTAATTGTTCATAAGAAATCGTGCGCACCAAGCGTGCGATTTCGTCTACCCATCGCTCGTGCGCACGCAGGGCGCAACTGAGCGGGGATTATAAATCTTTTTATTTGACAGGTGTTAAAAACTATATTACACTTCGTATAATACAGAAAAGACAAATATTAAAGTTGTAATTTCCTGTCAAATAATATAATCCCCCTAAGCCGAGAAAGCTTAGGGGGATATTCTGTTTCTTGTTCAAAGATTCTTTTCCGGGAATACGTCTTTCAAAAGAATTGCGTCCCAAATCAGCTTTACATTCGGTCTAAGCTCACGGAACATCAGCGGAAACACAAATATCGTTGACATCTGTGTCAAAAGCGACGCTATCGCCGCACCGTTAACGCTCCAGAGGGGAATCAACGTATAGTTCAGAATGACGTTCAAAAATGCCGACCCGAGATATAGGTACTTCAGATACTTTTGTTTTCTTTCACATACAATCCAAGCATCCCGCGCAACGCCGAGATAGGAAAACGCGACATACCACACCACAATCCTGAGAGGACTCACCGAGGGCAGATAAGCGCTTCCGTAGATGATTTCTATCAGCAGCGGCGCAACCAAACAAATCAGCAGCGACGCCCCTAAAGAAAGGTAAAATACAATCGCGTACATCCGTTTGTTCATCCTCAGGTACAGAGCCTTATCGGTATTATGATACTCCATTATCGGCGGCTTCATGGAATCGATGATTGCCGACAGGACAAAAACCCACATCGAGCTGATCTGAACAGCAAGCGAGTAATAGCCGACGCTTGATTCATCCAGCATTTGCATCAGCATTAATTTATCGGTTGCCGAATAGATAGCGACCATCAGGCCGGACAGGATATAACTACTGCTGACCGACAGAAGACTCTTTGCTTTATTCAGGGAGAAAGAAAACGAGGGACCGTTCTTTTTTTTATAAAAAATGTACAAGACCAACGCCGCCAGAAGGTAATCGATGGAATTGGAGATTGCAAACCATTCCACGCTCATTCCCATGATGAGAAGGAGCGCCTTATATGCCGACGCTATCGTAAACGATATCAAGGTCGCAATAGCGTAATACTTTGATTGCAGCTTCGCCTGGAACCATTGTTGCAAGGTATCAAATGCCTGGAACACCAAGCTGATGCTATACAGCGCAACGACCCGGATAGTAACCGTATCACCGCGGTCAACAATCGAAACGATCCCTATGATCGTCACAAGCGACAACACACTGGAAATCAGCCTCAGCGTCAAAGTTGTACCGATTGCTTCGCCTTCCTCATCGGGGTGGTCAACAAAATCCTTAATGATAACGGAATTAATACCCAGTGTGCAAAACGCCGTGAAAAACGTGCAATACGCGGCGGCGTAATTCAATATTCCATAGTTTGCCGGTCCCAGATAACGCGCCATCAGCAAGCTCATCAAAAACGACAGGAACATATGGAATATCTTGCCCATCATCAGCCATCCGGCGTTTTTAACAATACTTTTTTGCAAAAAACGCTTCATATTTATTTGTTACGCAGCGACAAATTTGCTGTCATCTGCCAAATAGAGAAGAATGGTATTTGCATCCTCCTGCATTGTACAGAGTTCTTCAAAACGCGCTTTATCATCTTTATAGTCATTAAAGTCAAACGTCACAAGCCGCAGATCCTTACCGTCGTATGTTCCGACTGAGAAACCATCCTTGCCGCCGAACTGAAGCTCGAATACCTCAACGTCTTTGCTGAAAAACGCGACCGCATTGCCCTTTTCCTTAATCTCTACCTTATCCTTCCATCTTGAGGGATAATACAGCGTCGCCTGAGCGGTTTTGATTGCGTAAACATCCTCTGACGCCTCGGTCGGCTTTGATGCGCCGCCAACGCTGAACGCGTAGTCCTCTGTCAAGCGGTTGAGAATCACGTTGACGTCCTCCTGTATTTCGCAGAGTTTGTCAAAGTCCTTTGACTTTGCATCCAGCTCAGCGTCCTCAACAAACACCTCTATATTCTCGCCGTTTAAGGGCAGGGTGCCGAGAAGATATCCTTCTCCCCCACCGAAGTGCAGCGAAAAAATCTCCTTATCGGTTCCTTTTGTCACAAAGCTGACAGTATACGGCTCGTCCTCAGAGATAGACACATCCACCTCGTCCTTCCACTTAGCGGGGAATTTCAGCGTCCCGTACTTTGTGTCTATCTTCATCATGTCCTCAGTTTCATCGATTTTTCCAATGACTGTCTCGTCCTCTGCCGCTGTTGACGAAGAATTTGTACCGTCCGAGGTACTATCCTTTTGAGCGTCCTGCTTTTGGCATCCTGTCATCATCAAAAAAATCAAAATCAACGCCAAGAGAATTACATATTTTTTCACAAATCAACACCTGTCCTTCCAAGAATCGGATAGTATCCCCGCGCTGCTGCAGGGACCTTCCGCAAATAGTTCATTTGCCGGTTTGCCTTTTTGAATCATCTCAACCACCTTCAGCAACCGCTCGGCAGCTACCTCAGCGTTCCACAGCTCCGTGACGGTATGATAGGCGTTCACAGACATCTGCGCCCGTAAACCGGGATTATTCAGCAGTAAAACCAACTTTTCGGTCAGCATTGTGAGGTTGCCGCACTCAAACACCTCACCGTTCTTCCCATCCTCCAGCAGATACGGTACAGCTCCGATGTTGTGCGAAGCCGCTACGGCACAGCCGCTGTTCATCGCTTCATTAATTACCGCGCCCCAGCCCTCCTGCTGATCGGAGGTACATAGAAAGATTTCCGCCTGCTCCATATAGCCGCGGACTTTATCATACGGCATAGCGCCCAAAAGACGAACCCTGTCTTCCAGCCGGTAGGAGCAAATCATTTTTTTCACCGTCGCCTCTTCCCCGCCGGTTCCAATCATATCCAGCGTTACATCAAATCCGCTGTCCTTCAGCGCTTTGACAGCCTTGACCGCCAACTCAGGATGCTTCCACGACAGAAAGCGACCGACCCATAGTAATGAAGCAGGCTTTTTCTTTTTAAGTAAATCGGAAAAGTCAGGATACTTCACGGTTTGGGGAAAGTATCCAAAACGGAACGCATTGCCCCGTAGCAGTCCGTAAGCGGCATAATCTGCAGCGACAAAAGCGCCCGCGCACAATAGATACAGTTGTGCCTTTCGCGGATTATTCCTTCCCCATTTTAACCGTTGGAGCGGGTATTTCCACGATGCGTCTTTGTGCTTTATCAGACGCTCCGAATAGCGAAAGACCAACTTTCCGCTTTTTAACCTTTTGCGAACCAACTCCGGAGGCGCCGAGCCGAGAATCACGGCGTCGGCTTCTTCAATAGCAGTTGTGATTTCAGCCCTTCGGGAAGCATCGTCGAGATAAACAACATACGCAGCCTCAGGCGTCTGATAACCCAGCCGTTTTCTCTCTTCGCTCATTTGAGCGGTTGCGACAAAAAGGTATTTGTCCGTCATCCGATAAAGTGCGTCGGAGAGGGGCTTTTGATGGTGATTAAAATAATTGGATAAGAATACAATTTTCATAAATTGCACCAAAGTCCGGTTCAGCCGTTTTCACGTTGCCCACTGTACACCTCGCGGAGGTACCGGTTTTGTACAGCAACCCGACTGCCGTGGCAGCCGGGCGCTTTTTATGTTTTTAAAGGATAATTTTACCGTCTGCGTCGATGGTATAGGTACCTGCGGGAATCAGCCCGTTGGTTCTGGCTTCACCGATACCGTAGGTGCAGTTCTTGACAGCCTTGCGGGTGCTGTTGATGTAGTAGTAATTTGTACCGTCGGTGACAACGCCGGCATAGGTAGCCTCGCCGTTGACATAGTAGCGGATCTCGCCGTCATCGTCAAAGGACAGGCCGTCGTCGGGAGTTGTCGGCTCGGGATCCTGAGAAGGCTCGGGAATCACGATCTTACCGTCAGCGCCGATGGTATAGGTGCCAGCGGGAATCAAACCGTTAGTTCTGTTCTCGCCGATACCGTAAGTGCAGTTCTTGACAGCCTTGCGGGTGCTGTTGATGTAGTAGAAGCTTGTACCGTCGGTGACAACGCCTGCATAGGTAGCCTCGCCGTTGACATAATAGCGGATCTCGCCGTCATCGTCGAAGGACAGACCGTCGTCGGGAGTCGTCGGCTCGGGATCCTGAGAAGGCTCGGGAATCACAATCTTACCGTCAGCGTCAATGGTATAGGTGCCGGCG
Source organism: uncultured Ruminococcus sp. (assembly GCA_905235715.1). Lineage (GTDB taxonomy): Bacteria > Bacillota > Clostridia > Oscillospirales > Acutalibacteraceae > Ruminococcoides. The sequence continues at coordinate 47,148 of CAJONB010000002.1, forward strand.
GGAATCAGCCCGTTGGTTCTGGCTTCACCGATGCCGTAGGTGCAGTTCTTGACAGCCTTGCAGGTGCTGTTGATATAGTAGTAATTTGTACCGTCGGTAACAACACCGGCATAGGTAGCCTCGCCGTTGACATAGTAGCGGATTTCGCCGTCATCGTCGAAGGACAGACCGTCGTCGGGAGTTGTCGGCTCGGGCTCGTCGGAGGGCAGGTTGGTGATAACGCCGTTCTCGTCAAAGTCATAGGTGCCCGCGGGAATCAAGCCATTGGTCTTAGCCGGAGCGATACCGTAGGTGCAGTTGGTGACAGCCTTGTAGGTACTGTTGATGTAATAGAAGTTGCCCTCGTCATCCTGAACAACGCCTGCCTTCTGAGCAACGCCGTCTACACAATAGAAGGTACCGTTGGTTGCCTTGATTACGCCGGTGGTATCGAGCTTCTCGACCAGTGCGCCCTTGTCGGTAAACCGATAAGCCTCGGGAGCATTGTTGGAATAGCCGACTACCGCCAAGCCGGTATAAGCATAGCCGTCATAGTTGAATGCATAGGTTTCGCCGTCAATATCATACCAGCCGTTCTTGTAGCAGGAGGGACCGTAGAAGTAAGCATAGCCCTGAGCGTGCTGAATCCATCTGCCGGTGATAATCTTACCGTTGTCCTCAAACTCGTAAGCGATACCCTGATAGGTATAAGTGCCGGATACGCCTGCCAGAGTCTCGGGATCAAAGTAGTACCAGTCACCGTCCACCTGCTTCCAGCCGCTCTGGAGTTCGCCGAACTGAGCAAAGTAGGTCTTGCCGTCTTCTTCAAATACGCCGGTATACTTGCCGACTAAGGCGCCGTTATCGAATTCATAGTATGTGCCGTCAATTTCAACAATGCCGTCATAATCCTGAGCAATACCGTCGATGTAATACTTGTTATCTATGAAGCCTTCGAGCGCTACGCCGTCGACATAGGTCTTGCCGTCAGTAAATTCACCGGTAAAGAGTTCATCGCAGTCTTTGCACTTGAGAACGCCGTCGATTATCTCATAAGTATGACCGGTAGCGGGTACAACCTCGCCCCATTCAACGACAGAGTTACAGCCGTCGCAGAAGGTTCTGCCGGTATAGCCGTCCTCGGTGCAGGTAGCGGGCTTATCGTCAACAGCGTGAGCGGTATGCTCATGCCAGGAGGTAACATTCATGGTGCCGCCTTCGTTGCCCTTGTTCTGACCGATGTAGCCGTATTCGCACATCGCCTCGGAGTCGATCTGGATCTTATCTGCGGAGAACGCGCCGATAGCGCCGGAATTATTGACAAAGTCAATAGAACCCGCTTTGGTTACAAGCTGGATATCCATCGGATATACGCACTTCTTAGAGGTGATGATCCAATTGGAATCCTTGCCCAACGCATTGTGCGGATACCATGCGCGAATCGGGACAGAAGCCAGAACCGCCTCACCGCTCTCTGTAACGTCACCGGTCTTGGTGATGGTTATGGTAAGCTCGCCGGCGTCGCCGGGCTCGGTAGCATATTCAAACGCAAAGCCGTCGGCAACAACAGTGCCCTGAGGCTCCCAATCGTTGACGTTGTTGACCTTTAGAGTCGCGGTAGCCTTGTTGACGTTAGCGATATCGGTAGCTACGAGGTCGATATAGTACAGAGAACCAACAGCAGTCTCTGTCAGAGATTCGTCATGCGGTTTCACGATGATGGTATCATAGCTACTGCCGGTAGCTACATTGAAGGAAAGATTCTTGTAGCCCATATTGCCGTTATTGTCCTCAATCGTGAACTTAACGGTGTGGGGACCGTCAGCCAGAACGAGCGCGTTATCAATCGCAATCTTACCGCTCTTATAGGTGCAGGCAACCTCGTTGCCGTCAATATACGCCTTAGCGGAGGAAGCTTTGATACCGGAAGCGTTCGTTGTGGGAGTATAAGCGGTTGCACCGCCGGCGAGCTTTCTGGTAGCGTCGGCAACATCAATGGTGAAGTCGATGTCGTTTCTGCTCATGGTCATACCGTCGGTAAATTTCGCAGCCTCCCACATTCCGTTTGTCGCGTATACGGCAGAACCGAATTCGGGAGCCTCTCTGTCTTCAACTACCGAAGAATAATCAACGGTGTAGTTATCAATGAAGAGAGTGAACTTGGAATTAAAGGATTTGTTCTGATAGGATTTCCATGCGGAATCCTCAACATAGAATTCGAAGCAGCCACCTGCATAATAATCAGTAGGATAACCCTTTTGACCGTTCTTGGTGGTAGCGTTCTCGTTAAGAGGTCTGGATGCCTGCAGGGTCAATGCGGCATAGGAAGAATAAGCAGAAAGATCCGCGTAGTAGTAATACCAGTTGTCGGTGGGCAAATGCTGAACATCAACGAGCAGCTTCATGCCGCTGGTACCGCGGGTATACTTCGCGTCAGAAGCGTTCTTCTTAAAACCGAAGAAGAAGCGGGGATTCAAGCCCTTCGCGTCAATCTCGTCGGGAATATACATCCACATACCGATACCGGTAGCGCCGGTGATGTTGATAAAGTCCTCCGGAGCGCCGCCCATAGTGGAACCGTCTGCGTCAGCTGTATTGCCATGAGCCTTCATCGCCTCTGCGTTATAGCAGAACATCAAATCGATATAATCCTCATAGTAGGTAAGCTGAGAGAAATCATAGTTGATAGCCAGCGCATAATCGCCGTTATGTACCTTACCGGTAGTGGAATCAACAATTTCAAGACTGCCCTGAACGCCTGAGTTGTAGTAATCAAACAGGCTCATTTTCTCGGTAGACTGATCCTCAAAGTCCCAGATAACCTCGCTGCCCTTACCGACCTGCAGTTCAACGGTAGCGCTGACGCTGGGATTACAGTTAGTAGCAACCGTCAGAGTAGACTTGGTGGAAGAAAGCGGCTCGCTGGTAGCAGTAAAGGTCATCGCAGCAGCGTCGATCGTACCGAATGTATTGTTACCCAGCGTGAAAGTGACATTATCAGGTCCGAAAGCGACCTCATGAACACCGTACATGGGTACAACGCCGAGATCGGTCGTCTTGCCGTAAGGACAGGCAATGCTTGCGCTTGTGAATGAAATGCTGTCGGGAACAACAACATTGACCTCACAGGTACCGACTACACTGCCGTTGTAAATCATAGAAATGGTGTCGGTGCCCGCCTCAGAACCGGCGGTATAAATACCGTCAGCAACGGAACCGTTCTCTGCCGTATAGGTTACATCTTCGGGAATATCTGCAGATGTACCTGCGGGAGATACACCGGTAGCTGTAAACGCAACCGAAGCACCGGGCATTACATAGTCGTTCTCAACGGAAATAACCGCATGATCAAATACATCGGAGGGCGCCGCAAGGGAAGCGATAATCAGACCGTTCGAGATAGCGCGCTCGGAGCCGTCGGAGGGACGGTTGACGATAACGCAGTCATCTGTACCTTCGTTCTTAGCCATGTAAGTGGTAGAGCCGCCGCCGTCGAGGTTGAAGGCATACTTAGCGCCCGCTTCTATCATAATCTGAGCCAGCTCAGCCATGGAAGCGCCGCAGGAGAAGGGCTCCTGACGACCGTCGACAACAACTAAGATAACCTTGTTGTCTTCGGTAATACCCATCATGGTACGGGAAGCGCGGTCGGTATAATAAGAGCCTGTCGCGCTGACAGCGGGAGCGCCGTCCCATACAAGGATAGAACCAAAAGCGTTGATAGCTTCCTCGATACCGGGATTCGCCTTGTAAGCATTCCACTCGGCTACGGTCTTACCCATAACCGGAGTGCCGTCCTTCAGGATAGCAAAGAAGCCGGTGCTGCCGGTATAATTCTGGATAACCTCTCCGCCCATCGCCCAAACGCCGGAGGGCTGACCGGTGGTCATGTTGTAGCCGTTACCGTTAGTAGCGGAAACAACGGAGTAGTACTCGCTGATGAAATCTTCGTCTTCCGGATCGGAATACTTCGCGTTAGCGGTAGCAACAGTCTGCGAAAGCTTTTCCATACCGAAGGTGTCATGCTGCATATCCTTGTAGGAAACCTGAAGCATAACGTCATCACGGGTAACGTCCGCAGTGGTTACATAGTACACTAACTGCTTGTCATCAGCTTTGGTGTAAGCATAGTTCGTATACTGTGTTACACCGGGAGCAAGATTTTGTTCCGTGTGTTTGAACACGGTGTGTGTTGTGGACTCATAGTCAGCGTTGTAATTATCTACCGCTGCCGAAGCCGATATACTGAATACCGACAGCGCCATAATCAACGCCAAAACCAGAGCCAAAACACGTTTTGAGGTTTTTTGCATGGTTTTTCTCTCCTTTTTTTTATTTATATTTAAAGCTAAATATAAGCTAAAAATATTCTGTATAAGGGTGTTCCAAATCACACACTGTATAAAAATGATGTCCGACCTTTTCCTCCTCGGGCAAGTCGGCACGCCAGTCGCCGTATTTCTGCGTAAGATAGGCGTCATACTCTGCCGGAACAGTTACAGCAAATCCTTCAAAGGTCATTTCAGTTCCTTCGCCGTACTGTTCCCGGGGTGCGTATTCTTTCATCCCCTGCCAGTTGCCGTGATTGCACCATACTGCAGAGGACCCGGTCGGGTATGCGGATACCAGCTCCTCCAGTTTTCGCGCGGTCGAGGCGGTGCGGCGATGATAGCCCAGCGCCCTCAACGCCAGAAAATACAGTCCGGTAGTTATCTTCTGACCCTTTTCAAAGGCGTTAGCAGAGTCAAGCCGGATTTTATATCGTCGTTTTTTTCGCTCAAGCCGCTTGATTTCACTTGCCTGCGCCGGACAGCCGTCCAGAGGAAAAACATCAATAAAAACACCTTGGTGGATATTACGATGACGCATACTTCTTTCGATATAAGCGGTGCGGGAGTCCCTCAGCTTAGCAAATATTTGCGGGTACTCGGGATCTGTTGCATAAGTTTGCAAAAAGCACCATGACGGCAAAAATTCTCCCGCTCGTTCGATAAAGGTACGGTAATCCTCGCGAGGCATCCCTACGTCGATATCATCGTCCCAGGGGATAAATCCTCCGTACTTTACTGCGCCCAGCGCGGAACCGCAAACAAGATAATACCTGAGCTCCAGCTTACCGCATACATCAATAAGGTTCCTAAGCAATTCCAACTCTGTTTTTTGCAGCCGATTCATATTGTCTCCCAAAAGAATTTATAATGACTGATTTCCAACTGATTGGGAATTAACGTCTCGGTGATAAAAAGAAACAGTAAAAATAAAATCAATCCGATTTTCAGAATTGTCCTTTGTTCCTCCTTATACTTCATCAACATATTGGGCAGCAGCGGCACCATCAGTATCACGAAATAATTGACCGTGCGAAGCATAGAGTCGCCGGAAAAAAGGATTTCTCCGAAGACACACAGCTCTGACACTCTCATGCACATTGTATCTTCAAACACAATCTCAGACGGTTGATTTGCCAATGCTCTTTTTGAGCCGAGAATCCCTAAGCCGTAATATGTCTCATACGTAAACACACAAAATATCATTACCCCAACCAAAAAGATAAAATTACCACCCAGAGTAATTGAAGTATTGACGTCAACCGTCTTCATCAATTGGTTGACAGCCGACCAAACAAATACTCTGCCGAATATCGATATAAGCAGTATGCTCAAAAAGACGAACAGATTGAATCTGACGAATTTTTTGCTGTAAATCATCACAATGGGAATGATGTAAAAAATATACGCCGACCGGTGTATCGTTATCGCTAAAGCGATGATGAAAATCCCCAAAATGACAGGGATTGGTTTTTGTTTATAAAACAGGAGATATGCGAATATACACATCGACATTGCCAGAGTCTGACGCAGTCCGCTCATGGAAAACACGAACGACAGATAACAGACAAATATCAGCAGCGACATCATCGCGTCGCTCGAAAACTTGCTGATAAACAGATACAGCGCAAGGCACTCTACAAAGTATATCAGCGCTGCAAACAGCTGAAAACTGACCCCGAGCTTTGAGAAAAACTTTTCAAGGAGAATATATCCTGTCTCAAAGAAAACATAGTCGTTGTTCGACCAAGACATATAGCGGCTGATATAGTATTGCTCCCGATAGCCCATAATGTCGCTGCCGACGGTGGGGGATTTTAATGAAAAGATCAAAAAGATGAACGCAACGCCAAGGAAAGCTATCCATTTTTGCCTTTTATCATAGTCCGGGATAATCGGTTGCAAAACGAGGGGAAGGAGAAAAATATAAGCAAGCAATATGAAATAAATAATCATACGGTCTCCTTCTAAATAGTGTTAAGATTCTTTCATCAGGCGTGAGTATTCGTAAAACTTTGTTTTACTCTCAAAATCCGCCGCTCTACGTACACACGCTTCACGGGAATACGGACGGTTTTGGCAGATATGCCGTATCTGCAGCTGCAGCTCGTCAACGTCATACTGCTCTGTTACACAGCCGCAGGTTTCATCAATAATCTCAGGGCTGCCGCCGGTAGGAAAGGTCACCACCGGCGTGCCGCAGGCGAGCGCTTCGATATTCACCGTCGGGAAGGTATCCTCCCGTGACGGATTCACCAGCACATCTGCGGCGGAATAGACGCCGGCAAGCTCTTTGATGTCGGCGGTCCTTTGTATCGGAATCACTTCCGGCGGGAGCTTTCTGTCCACGGCGTCGTCTGTGCCGACCAGTACAACGCGATATCCGTCGCCCAGAGCGGAGGACAGCGCACAAAACACATCCAGTCCCTTTTTATCGTTCCATCCGAAGGCAACGCCCAACACCATATATTGTTCTTCTATATCATGCTGTTTTTTAAAGTCCGATTCAGCCGGTTTGAATTCCGACAAATCGATACCGTTGTGTATGACCCGGATGGGATAGCATGAGAGAAAGGATTCCCGCACCCGGTCTCTGAGCCACGTGGACGGCGTTACCAGCGTCATGTTTCGTACGCCGAGAAACCATCTGCGCTTGAAACGGTACATTTTCTTTGACGTATCAAATAATGTCTTCGGATATTCGTGATAAAGCGGACACCGGCTGCATTCTGTTTTCCATTTGTCACATCCGGCAGACACAAAGTGCGGACAATGCCCGGTAAATGCCCAGCAGTCATGCAGCGTCCATATCACCTTTATTTCTCGTTTTTTGATATATCGAAACAGCAGCGGCAGATTGATAAAACCGCCATGCAGGGTATGTAAATGAATGATATCTGGAGAAAAAGCCGTTATCTGTTTCAGCATCCTTTTTGTCGCAAAATAAGCAAAGCAACCCTGCAGCCCTGTGATACGCTCCGCAAGAACACTCAGCCGGCGTGAGCGAAAGCTGCCTATTTTGTTATATGGATGCTCCGGCTCGGCGTCACGGTTTGTGGTCGTTACGGGAGAAAAGCAGAGCGTCTCATGCCCTTCTCCGGTCAAAGCGTCGGCAATCCCGAACATGATACGCCCGGTGCTTCCGAACACTCCTCCGTTTATCTCAACTATTTTCAAAGCCTGCTCCCTAATCTTCCGTAAAGAATTCAAATCCGAATTTTCTCAGGACCTTTTTGATACGCTTATGCAGCCACATCGGGGTATTGCGGGCGACGAAAGTTTGTATCATCAGCCTCATCTCATAGCTCAGCGCGTTGACATCTCTGTCCCCTTGATACAGCTCGGGGTGCTTTTTCAGATACCTCGAAGAGCGGTGCAGCAGCTTACCCTTTCTGACAACATCAAGGATGACAAAATCCTTTTTCTTGTCGACTGCGAGGGACGCATGATATCGCTGCGCCATCTCGGGCAGAGCTACCTCAAATTTCCATGCGCTCAGGCTGCAATCCGCACAGTAGCGCGCAAAATCGATTTTCCAGATACCCGCGTACATATTGACGCAGTAGTACAGGGTGTTGTCGACGCGATGAACGCCCCGGTGATTGCCCAACTGCTCTCTTGTCGCGCGCTTGGGATGTTTGAACAAACGGATATAGTCAAGCTGATACTCGTCCATAATCGCAATCAGCTCGTCTATTCGCTGATTATCCACTTTTTGAATCAAAAAGTAATCGTCTAATGTAATAAAAACATATTCTGTTCTGACAGTATCCAAAGCTGCTCTCAGCCGTTGTGACCATTCGGCGTCTTCTCCCGCCGCCAATATCGTAACATTCTCATAAGCTTTCTCAGTCGGTTTATCTGTAACCAGTATGGTCTGATCGGTCTGCCGGTCGCCCCAATAGCGCTCCAGCAGCTTGATGTGTCCGTCCCATAAATCCGAAAAGCTGTCACAAGAGGATATAATAACAGTCAACTTATTCTCTTTCATGATTATAGCCTTTCATTATTGCAGAGCAGATAATACTCTCGGATTTTTCACAGCTGCGGGACAGGTTGTGATTCTTCTCGGTGATTTCCTTCTGCCGGCGATAGTATTCTTGTCTAAGCGCTTGATCTTCAATTATTTTTTTGATACAAGCTGTCAGCGATTCGCGATCGGTGCAAACCATTGCGGCGCCGGTACTTTTCATATATTCAACGATGCCGCATTCTTCGCTGCCGTAAACAAGTATCGCACAGCCGCTCGCAAGGGCGTCTGCCGCCTTGGTAGACAAAGAATACCGCGACTGGTCGATGTCCTTCTTTTTAAACCCTTCGACGATAACCGTGATATCGCTTCGCGTCATTTTTTCCTGAACCATACTGTATGGTACAGAGCCTCCGTACACGATATGCGGATTATCCTGAAGCATCCTGTAATAGGACGCGTCGTTTTCGTTGGAATAGACCTCCAGCCGGTAAGAGGGATCGAGCTCGGCAAGGCTGTCTGCGATATCGCAGAGCGATCGGTTCCTGCCCATCCTGATATTGCCGAAATAGGTAATAAGAGGACGCTCTGTATTGAATTCCGTATACGGTTTTCTCTTTACCGTTGAGGTCAGATAGACCGTATCGCCGTTAAGCCCGAAAGCTCCGTTATATTTATCCCGTATTTTATCGCTGATATAGATTGCGCTGCCGGGATACCGGAACAATCTGCGTATCATTCGGCGATATGCCGGCTTGTAAATCCAATAGAACGGATTGAACGAAAAATGCACGTTAAAGTAGTAATCGTCTCCGATACAGGAAATGATAGGGATTTGATACCTCTTCGCAACATACATCGCAATCTTCGGAATGAAAAAATCATCTGAAAACGCAAGGAAAACCGCTTCGGGCCGAAAGCTGTCAAGCCAATCGTTCAGCTCGGGAGTACACCAGTTCTTTTTGCGCCACAAAACACCTCTGAGCAAATGCGTCAAAGCAGTATGCTTCGCGCCGAGGTGATAAGCCTTTGACGCCGCGCCGTTCACCTCGGGGCTGCTGTCTGCCCAGCTGTCCGGCAAGTCGTCGTAGTGAAAAATCTTTCCTGTTTCGCACTGCCTGCCCAAAAAGCGTTGCAGCATCCGCTGATCCGTTATCTGATACAGCTCGCCGCAATGTCCCTTGCACGGGGTTTTTGTATGGGAAAAAATCTGGGCGATGTTTTCCTTTTCCCAGTTGTGAAAATAAGCATCAAAGGCACGGGAAGATGATTTCTCATTATAAGGAACCGTCCCGACAATCAAAACCCGATGATGCATTTTTTCACCTCCGTCGCTTTCAACATTCCATATAGGAACGCGTTAAATCCATCGAGATAAAATCATGATGTGTAACCTGTTTTTCCTTAGGCGGCAGCTGTCGCCAATCTCCGTAGATATTTGTCAGATACTCGTCATAACGCTCAACGCCCATAACGGTCATATTCTCAAAAGGATACCCGACAGGCACGCCGATAATTGTACGGCTGACCAGCTCACGCTCGCCCCACGCGCCCAAAAGATTGCCGACCCAAAGGGAACGGTCAAAGTCATCCTGCGCGCACATCCGGTCAAGCTTTATCCTCACCTGCGTCGGATTAACGATTCGTTTCGGAATTATTCGAGCCGCGAGCACAACAGCGTTTTTGAACACGCTCCTGCCCTTTCGGATACCGCCGATAAGTGAAATATAGAAATAATACTGTTTTAAAATCCTTCTCAGACGGCGTTTTCCCTCTTCCAAGTCGTTTCCCACGCCGTCGAGCGGAAATATATCAAGGAAAACGCCTCTTTTCAGGGGTTTTCTCTTATGCTCGATTAATGTTGTCGTTGTATCATACAGCTTACAAAAGGGATAACAAAAGCTGTCGTCTGCGGTCTTGGGAGATTCAAGAAGATAGTTATCAAGCCGTTTATCTCCCATAAGAGACTGAAGCTTTTCATAGTCCTTACGGGGCATCGCTAAGTCGATATCGTCATCCCACGGGATAAATCCGCCGTGACGTACTGCGCCCAGAAGCGTTCCGCCGACAGCATAGTATCTCAGTTGGTTCTCACGGCAAAAGCCATCGAACCAGCGCAGCATCTCCAGCAGCTTTATCTGCAGGGGAGACAATTGAGGGTTCATGATATCAGCCTCCGGAAACTCATTTCTTTTTCGGTATTCTGCCAAACAGTATCAGGCTAAGATAACGGTTTGCGTCTAAAAGCCCAGCGACTATCGTAACGGTCGTTACCGTAATCACGAAATTAACTGCAGTCAGTGCAATTCCTCTTGCTGAAAAGCACGCCGGAGTCGCGGCAAGCATAACCGGATTCAAAAAATAATAATGTAGCATATATACTTCTATGGTATGGGAACCAATCCAGCCGACAAACCGATACACCGGAGAAGTATTTTTGACAGTTCTCATCATTCCGCAGACGGCGATGCATCCGCACAGCGAAACTCCCGCGCGCAGCAGGAAATCCGAGACATCGGTATCGGAAAGCGAATAGAGATTCAGCTTAACAATCGCGACGATCCATATTAAGGCAGCCGCAGCCACGGCAATCGAAACCGCTGTTGAAAAGCGTTCCTCTATTTTATCATGGTAAAAGCCGTACAAATACCCTAAAAAGTAGAACGGCATATAATACAGCGTCAGTTTGATACAGAAGAAATCAAAGCCGGCAAAATATCCCAGTCCGCTCAAGAGCACCATACCTATCAGGTAGAAGCATAAGGTCACCCAAGGGACTGATTCGGCTCTGCGGCAGAGCTTTGACGCTGCGAACCGTGCGAGAATAAAAATCACGCTGATAGTCCACAAGGTAATCAGAAACCAGTATCCTCTGTCCATCTGCCGGAATAATGCCTCAGGTGTCAAAATCTGTTTACCGAGAATCAATCCGTTAAACAATACGGTGAAAACGAACCACGGCAAAAGATATGCAAGCGTTCGTTTTCCGAGCAGGGCGAACATCTCACGCGCGTTTGTCGGCGCGCGCCCGTAGCGGGTCACATATCCGCTGATTAAAATAAACAACGGCATCTGCAGCGACCAGACAATATTGAACAGCACGCTGTCCGTTGAGCCTGTCGTTGATTCGGCCATCGTGTGACCAAATATGACAATCAGCATGGCGATACCACGCAAAAAGTCAACATAGGAATCTCTTTTTTTATATGTGTTCATATCCATAACCTAACATACTATCAGTTTGATCTGAGCAGGCGATAAACAGATTTTCTCATGCCGTTAGGAAGAAAGCATACCGTCGCCTGAGGCAAAGCAGACAGGAGATAATCCTTTCGGCTGATCCAGCCGGATTTTCTCATGTGAGCATAAAACCTCAGCGACATCTCTGCATACTCTCTGCCGCCGCGTCGCTTATACGAATCATCGGATACGCGCATTCTTACGAGGACGTCGGAAAGATTACGGCTCTTTGTCCCGTTTTTCAGCATACGGAACCACAGGTCATAATCCTCGTTGAAATGGTATTTTTCGGAATACCCTCCGGCGGCGGCAACGGCGGATTTTTTATACATCACCGCAGGGTGATTGAAGGGACAACGCCTTTTGCTGAAGGCGACAATATCCGCGTGCGCGCAAGGCAGGCGGCGCTTTTGCATCACTTCACCCGTCTGCTCAGAGAATTCTTCGATTGTCCCGCTGATAATTCCCAGCTCGCTGTCCTCGTCAAACGCCCTGAGCTGTCGCTCACAGCGATCGGGCAGGCTGATATCATCGCTGTCCATACGGGCTATCAATTCATTGCTGCAATGCCGCAATCCGATATTCATTGCTTCTCCCAGCCCCTGATTCTCTTTCAGACGGACTACGCAAAGCTCTTTTTGATAATCTTCAATAACAGCGTCCAGCTGCTCTGTCAAAGGGCCGTCGCACACCAAAACAATCTCGTCAGGCTTCACGGTCTGGCACAACACGCTGATAATCGCTGTTTTCAGGTAAGCAGGGTTATCCGAATAATATACCGACATCAATACAGAATATTTCATTATTCAGATACTCCTTTACAATTCTTTGAACAATTCCGATAAGCGGCAGAGCAAGCAATCATTCAGGCGAGTCCGGATTCGTGTATAAAATCCTGCGCCTCCTGCAGGTGTTGCCGGTATTCCTCTTCGGTGATTTTCCCGTGAGCAAGCAGCCAGTCGCCGAAATCCATATCGGAAGCAGTTCCTTTACGGACAACATCCTCTACCTTAACGACCTTGAATACGGTTCTGAAAAGGATTTTCAAGTCATTTTTGAGCGTAATCCCGTTATCTATGTATTGTAAATCTAAATCAAATTTCTGTTCCCAAGAGATATTGTTGCGGCCGTTGACCTGTGCCAGTCCCGTGATTCCCGGTCTGACAGTGTGCCTTCTGCGCTGTTCGGGAGTCATGAAGGTCATATCGCGCACCAACTGGGCACGAGGCCCGACAAAGGAACATGACCCCATCAGTACATTGAAAATCTGCGGCAGCTCGTCAAGGCTGGTATGCCTCAAAAATTTTCCGTATCTGTTCAGGCGCTTGCTGTCCGGCAGAAGTCTGCCGTCAGCAAATGTAATATTGGACATTGATCGGAACTTTATCAGATAAAATACCTTTTCCCTGCCCGTTTTCGGATCGATTCGCCCGGGGCGCAGCTGCACAAAAAAGGGATTCCCGTGCATCGCAATCGCGCCCGTTATGCTCAAAATAAGAAAAACCGGTAACAATACAAAGGAAAACAACAGCGCAAAAATAAAGTCAAATATTCTTTTGAGATAACGAGCATATATTCCGCTTTTCGTCGCAGTCATTGTTCCTCCACTTAGTAACAGAGCATATCGTTATCGAAAGGCGCACTACATTGTTATTATTGAAAACAACTCCTGACGATATTGATAACACAATCCTGTATTTCGGGCGTCATTTTGTTATCGCTGGGCAGGCAAAGTCCCCGCTCGAAAATATCCTCGCACACGCTGAACGAATCATCAATGCTTACTGCGGGACAATCCTTATAAACCGGCTGCATATGTAAGGGCTTCCAGATAGGTCTGCTCTCGATATTCAGCTCAGCGAGCTTTTCGCGTATTTCTTCGCGGCAGGGTTCATATTCCACGTTTCATATTCCGAGTCAATCAATACGGGGATTCCGCCCGCGTACACAACCGGATTGGCGGTAGCGCAGAAGGTCATATCCGAGCAGAACACATGGTCTCCGGGCTTGACTCCTGCTTCCATAACCGCCAGATGCAGCGCCGCCGTGCCGTTGATTACCGCAACGGCGTATTGACTGCCGGTTTTCTCGCAAATCAATCGCTCGACCTCTTCGATATTTTCTCCTACAGTCGATTTCCAGTTGGTTTCGATTGCTTCGGTGATATAGTCAATTTCCTCTTTGTGATAGGTCGGTGTGGACAGCCACACCTTATTTTTAGATGATTCCATATACCGTTACCGCAACTTTCATTTTTATTGAGATTAGGTTTTGAATTGCAGTCCAAAAACTCAAGGGTTCTTTCTGTAATAATACTTATTGTAATAGTAGCCTTTACCCTTTTTATAATACGACTTTTTATTGTTCTTACCGTTGTAGACAAAGCCGATAATTTTTCCGTCTGTAAATAATAATTTGTGGATTGCTTCGTCCACCATCTTGTACTCGGAGTTCTCGTGGCGCACAACTATGAGATAGCCGTCTATTACGTCGGACAGAAGCGCCGCGTCGGATACGATGTTGATAGGAGGAAAATCGAAGATAATATAATCATATTCCTCCTTCAGCTTTTGAATCAGCTCCAGCATTTCATCCGAGCTGATCAGGGTTGTCGAATCCGGCGGCAGGTTGCCGGAGGGGATAACGTCAAAGCCTCTTGTGTAATCATGAATCACCGGGATTTCGGTAACATCTCCCGACAGATAGTTGGAGATTCCGGGCGTTGACTTTATGCCGAGCTTCTGCGCAATCGTAGGCAGACGTAAATCGCAGTCAATCAAGATTACCCTCTTGTTGATTTGCGCCAGTGAAACCGTCAGGTTGACGGCGATAGTACTCTTGCCGTCGCCCCGGTCGGCGGAAACAACACCGACGCATTTGCAGTCCGTACCGGGAAGCGAAAAGGTGACGTTCGTTCGAAGCGTTTTGTAGGCTTCCTGTACCGAGAAAGGAGATTTATTGGACAGCAGCATTTTATTTGCGTCAAAAATAACGTTAGACGATTTTTCCTGCTTCATATTTCTCTCTCCTTCCCTTCTGAACTTTTATCAGAACGCCCTGTGCCATAGCTACCGTAATAGCCGTAACCGGATTTTTCCGTCTGGGTGACATCCGGTATCACGCCGAGCACCGGGAACGAAAAATACGCTTCCAACTCGCCCTCGCCCTTAACGGTATCATCCCGGAAATACCGGATAATCACAATCACCACAACGGCAAGAAAGCCGAATAAAAAGCCAAGCATCCCGTACTTCATATAGTTCGGCCCGTAGGGTGACTCGGAATACACCGGATAATCAATAATTTTCATCGAGCTACCCTCAACCACGTCGGCGATTTTGGGCGGTGCGGTTTTAGAGAGGGCAACCGCGAGATCATACGCCACCTCAGGGTCCTTGCTCACAACATAAACCACAAGTATTTCGGTTTCATTCATAATGCTGGTAGAAACCATAGACCTGAGTGCTCTGATGCTGTAATCCAACCCGATTGATTTTGCCGCTGCGGACAATATAGAATCAGACGAAATGATTTGGCTGTGGGTTCGTACTATCTCTTTCGAAGCGGTGATATCCGATCCCGAAAGGTAGTCGATATTCGTCTGTACCTGCTTGTTGTTGACGTAAGCTGTGAAGCTGCTTCTGTATACCGGCTCTATTACCGCTTTTGTCGTTGCAAAAACTGCAGCGCCGCAAAGAATGCCGACCAGAATTGCCAACCATGCTTTTGATACAATCGCCTTCAATAAAGGCAAAATATCAATCTCTTTTTCATTTTTGTGCTTTTCATTTTTATCCATTATCCTTCACCCTTCTCTGCAAAAAAATACAATCGCCGCTGTAACATAGCTCTGATAACAGTAGATCTGATAACAGTAGATATATAATCGTTATCCTTAAGTATTTTGAGCTTCAACTTATGAAACCTTCTCCAATACTAAAGTGTAATTCATTTATAACCACTTTGATTTCATAACCGTTGGGAGCCTTATAATCATAAGGCACATTCAAATGTCCGTAAGCGTTGTAAAAATCTTTAGCGAGCTTATATGCTTCGTACCATTTCTTTTCGGTCAATGAATACCATTCCATGCCGATTTCATTTAATGCGGTTATCTTATCTTCGGTTAGATAACCGTGATTTTGTTTCTTATATTCAAGCCTGATTCTTCGCAGCCAAAGCGCGACCGATTTGCTGTTTGTATATAATCGGGAATCCGGCCGTCGGAATCCTGTTTGAGATTTTCCGGTTGCGTATTAAAAATATATTCTGACGGCGACAGCCAACAGATAGTCTTATCCGGGAACTGTTCGCACAGCTTGAAGCCGATATATGACTTACCGGTGCCTGTCGGATGAACGGCAGCGGCTTTGCCTGTCTCGGAAAGCATATCCAAAGCCGCGTCAAAGGCAGACTGATTATGTTCAAATAGCTTGATACCCAATTCAGCTCTCCTTCGTCAAAACTGTCATGAAGTAATCTGCTTCATTATCGTGAAAATATCATAATTCACCACAATAATCTTTATCCTATATATTATATACATAATTCTATCTAAAGTCAACTATGAAAAAACAGCATATTCTTGCTTGTAGTTCCTGTGGTCAATAATTGTCTTTGCATTTTATTCACTCCTTGTTGCATTTTATTAGTTCAAAACAATACCATATTTCGTTCTGAATATCCAGTAAAATCTTTCAAATAATTGTTGCCCTATTCCTTGTTTGGCACTAAAATAAGTGTAAATTCCTTTGTTTCTCCCTCAACGACACAATATAAAACTTCTTCCCGGAATTCCAGCCAAGCTTTCATACATTCATTTAATGTAGCTTTTGACTCTTTATCGTGCGCAAACATTATCGTGCGCAAACATTTTAGAATAACGCGCAGCAACAGGATCACTCCCGCCGTTTGTTTTCCCGGCTTAGCAGAAGAAATGATCATAGCATTGTCCAATCCACAATCTTTCATCAGAAATTCGCAAGCTTCTGCGAAACTTTAGCTTAAATCGAAGAAACCGTCTTGATTTTTGGGTAAACACGGTGGTATAATACAATAGATTTTCATTCACGAGGTGCATATAGTTGGTTTATTCTATCAATTACAACAAGCTTTGGAAGCTGCTCGTCGATAAAAAGATGAGCAAAGCGGATCTGCGAAAGGCGGCAGACATCTCACCCAACACGATGACGAAGCTGCGCCGCGACGAGGATGTGTCGATGACGGTGCTGCGTAAGATATGCGAATATCTCGAATGTGATATCGGTGATATTTGTGCGTTTATACCGTCGCCGAACGAAGAAACAAGGTGAGGTCATGAATAAAGCGTGTTCCGCCTTAATAACGGCAATATGCCTGTCTGCATGATTGATAAAATCATAAAAATATGTGATTGTATTAGAGGTAACGGAAGATGTCAATAAAGGATTTGTTCAATAAACAGAATATCGAGCCGCCAGAATGTGGCGGAACCGACACGACGCAGGATCCCGAAGCGCCGAAGGAAATCGTATCGGAGGATATGATTCTCTTTGACGTCACCTCAGCGCTGGATTGGGATTACATACCTTCATCTGAAAAAGAAAGCACATTGGAAGCGCTTGAATTTGTTTCGGCGTTTGCAGTCCCTGCGGGCAACCATACTTTTCTGTTTCTTGAAACAGAAGATCGCTTTGAAGGCCGCGCAGAGAATATGCGCTCGTGGGCGTATGTGAAACAAAACATTTTCCCGTCCCTCGTGAAGCTTGTGCGCGACCGGAATATCGCCAAAAGCAACGGGTATCACTCCACAACGCACGGACTTCCCGAAAATTTCGGCGGCAGCGTCGATATTCGCTATGCAAGCGGCGAGAAAATCAGTTTTTCGGATAACGGGTGTCCCATTCTCACGTTTGAGACTGCCGCCGAGATTGTAAAGCTGTTTACCGAAGCGCAGCAGGGCGAAAGGGTCGAGCTCCCTGGCGTTTCTGCGCTCAAAGAGATCCGCTTTGAAGAGCTTCGGGAAAACGGAGGATTTACGAAAGCGATTCTTACGATTCAGTCCGACGGTACCGGTATCAACGCCAAGCAATCCCGCTACGACGATCCGAAGGTTTACGAAAGTGAAAAGCCGGTTGACGCCGGAACGATCGCCGCAATCAAAAAGAATATTGAGAAAACGGGTATACTTGCGTGGAGCGGACTGCCGTCAAACGGTTATTCCTTCGGCGAAAATAAGCAGATTACGTTTGTGTTTGG
This sequence comes from uncultured Ruminococcus sp., assembly GCA_905235715.1. Classification (GTDB taxonomy): domain Bacteria; phylum Bacillota; class Clostridia; order Oscillospirales; family Acutalibacteraceae; genus Ruminococcoides. The sequence continues at coordinate 64,902 of CAJONB010000002.1, forward strand.
AGACGGCGCGGAGATCGCCGTAAAGGACGGCAGACTTCTCCCCGGTCAAATCAGCCAAGGCTTTTTCAACATTGAGCTTGAAATGGTCACTAAAAATTAAAGGCGTACATCAATATAGCCACAAATGATATATGAGAATTTTGACATTATATTGCAATTTTCATTATAAATCGGTATTATGATTATGGATTCTTTCGCTTTGCATTATGATAAACTGAGAGAAAAGACGAAAAAGGGCAGCCCTATACGATACCGTTTGATAAAAAGCACTGAATGGAGGCAACCATGAAAAGCATAAACAAAGAACTGAACGGCGCATGGGAAGAACGCGGCGTAATCGGGACAAGAGTTGAGATTGAAGATAAGAAGATCACTGTTCTTTGGAGAAACGCTCCCGTGCTTGAAACCACTTTCAAGACAAAAACTGAAGGCGACAGCTTGAAGCTCGTGCTTTCGAAAAACGGTCTGCGCTACCGCGGTACATTCTCGGATTATGCTAAGATCACCGAACTGAAATATGATGACGGACAGCTTGAACTGACCGAGTATTTTCCGATTTCGGGAGAAAGCAAAGCAACTCTGTCCAAAACCGAAAACTCCCGTTACGGCAACTATGACGTCGTGGATGCCGTTCTGAACGAACTGCAGGGCAAGTGGCAGGACGGGGACGGCTATTTTGAACTTGAATTCAGTAAAGACGAAATGATCCTGAACGGCAGAAAGACAAAGATACATGTATTGAGGTCAAAGGACGGGCCGGATCATCATTATCTCATTGCCGACGCGGATCCGTCGGTTTACGAACTGCAGGGCTTTTCAAGGTTTTCATTTGACGGCAACACAATTGCCGGCTTAATGACGATTCTCGACGCGCCGGCGCCGAAGATCGTTATTTTCAGTAAATCGGACGAAAGCTAAAAACTATATCGACAATAGCCGTGGCTGCATACAATGACGAGCAGACTTCCTACGAAAACTGCGGATTCAAAAAAGCAATGACGCTTCCCCGATGTTCATTACATCACTATGAACGTAAATCAAACGAATTCCGGTTTTGCAGGGTGAATATATGAAAAAGTATTTCAACGAATTCCGCTTCAGGGAGATAAAGAAATGAAACAAATCAGGAGAATCGTATTGATGATATCGTGTTTTATGTTTTTATTTGGTGGGTGCAGTAAAAGCATAGAAGAAACCGTTACAAACAGGAAAATTCCGCTTGATGATGTTACGGAATTTTACTACACTTATGAGAATATCAACTTCGACGCTTCTTTCCAAAGGTACCGTTTTTACAGAGAAGACGGGAAATATATGTTCCAACATGAAACCCGTGAAAGACCCGGCAAATACGGACCGACTACGGAAGAGGATATCACAAACAGCGGGACTTTTGAATTGACCGCAGAAGAATGGAAGGACTTTTTGACATTCTTGAAGGACGGTACGGTGAGCGCCCGAAATGATTTCAGCGAATCCGGAAGTTCCGGACCGTGGATGTTCCTATACTGGAAGAACGATAAAGGAAAATATCAGGTTTTTGAATTTTCGAATTATGTTGCAAGGGCTCAGTTTGAAGAGTACTGCTCCTCGCTTGCGCAGGCAGAGCGTTGATTTTCAGGCTGTGACGACGTTCAGGCTCGCCGGGAAAACGACCGTTGAAGGTGTGAGCTTATGGCAAGCGATAAATACGACGATATAATAGACCTCCCCCACCATGTTGCCAAACGGCACTGACAGGCTTGAAGTGTATGAACGGACGACCGACTGGTCGGAGTTCTTCGACAATGGGCATCACGCTGTATCCGGCGTGGAAGGAACAGGATACTTTGAGCCTTGTGACAAATATCAATTTGTACGGAAGAAACGATAGTAGATCCCGACAAGCCGGGATTTGCAGAGGAACATCATTATGCCAAAATACAGTGAACAGGATTAAAAAAAGCGGTGGAATTCCGTGCTGAAATACACAAGGAAGCATTAGCGAGGGTCAAAGCGCTTTACCCGGATGCCGATCATGTTGTTGACGAATATCCGGTGGACGCGTATTTTCAGGGAATCCGGGACTATCCCGGAAAACGGTATACCATCGTGGCGCTCCCTTACGGCTGCAAAATTTCCAAAAGCGACTTCGTATGAAGTCTTTTTTATTGCCAAAAGCCGAAATAATGGCTTAAATACTGATATTTTGTGCAATCAGCGCATAGCTCTTTACAGCAGAAGGAAAGCGATATTCGGTGCAATAATCGAGAAGATTTTGACCAAAAATTCCCGATAGCAGTACCATAGCATCATTTGAGTAGTACCCACCGAAAAAAGCGTGAAAAAAGTCTCCGAAACTTCATCGTTCCGGAGACTCTGTTTTTGTTTTACTATATTATAACTGATTTCAACGGATAGTCAACATCATTTTGATTACAAGTTAAATTCGTCGGTCAGCCCTTCCAATTTTGTGTTGTCTTTCTTGACGTAATACATCTCTGTGATCTCTGTGGTGGTGTGTCCGAGGAGATCAGCTACCTGTTTTACGGTCAGGCTCTTGATGGAGCCGTCAGGTTGTTTGATGCCGTTTATCAAGGTCGTTGCGAAGGTATGACGTAAAGCGTGGAGACCTTTCAAATCTTCTTCGGGTATTCCTGTTGCTCTTTGCAGGCGGTAGAATCTTCTCAGGAGGTTGATCGATTTAAGGAAGCCGCCGTTTTCGTTGGGGATCAGTGGAGTATCTTCGCCGAGATAGACTTCTTCTCTCAGCTTATTTATCATCTCGATTGCGGTATCGTTAAGCGGAACATCTCTTACGCTGGTGGCGCTTTTCGGTGGTCCTACCCTTGTTTCCTGCCCCTTTGCTTTGTCCATACCGTCCCTGCGGTAATACTCTTTTACGGCTCGCCTGACGTATAAAGCTCTATGCTCTAAGTCAATATCGCTGTTGAGGAGTCCGCATATCTTTCGTTAATTGTAAATGAAATGAAAAAGAGCAGATGAATACAAATGCTTCATATTGCAATTCGTTATTGCTTGTGATATAATAACATCCAAGTAGTTACTTGATTATGTATAGGCGGTTGTCGCTGTCTATAGAGAAATCCGTAAAATTCTTTAAGCCCAAGGGCTCATTTGCTTATCTGATATACAATGGAGGTGTTTACATGAAAAAATATCTGACAAAAGCTGTAGCTATTATAATGAGTCTGATCCTGACAATGGGTACAGGCTCCGCAGCTGCTTTCGCTCAAAGCGCTCAAGCCGATCCTGACGCTTCTTATTACAAAGGCGCATACTATTACCGTCCCGGCGCCGGCGAATACTTTGATCTTTATGACAACATTGACTACTATACCTACACGGATGATTATTTCAAAGCCTCCGGCAGGGTATTCAATGAACACCTCGCGACCATGAGCTTATGCCTCGCGGAAGCATCCGTCAGCAGTACGCGCGAGCCGTTCTCGCCCGATGGATACGCGAACAAAAACCGAGACGCGAAAGCGCTGCTCGAGGATCTCGGTTTCTCGGACATACAGGTCAACACTGACTATACTGTAAAGCCAACGATAGATTCGATGGGCGTCGCCTGCGCACATAAAAGGATCACTGACGGATCCGATGACTATACCCTTCTCGTGATTCTGCCGCGCAGCGCAGGCTATGAGGCGGAATGGGGCAACAACTTCATCCTCGGCGCAGACGGAGATGCAAAGGGCTTTGCAGACACCGCGGTAAAATGCCTTGACTACGCTGAGGACTACATTGCCGAGCATGGTATCTCCGGTAATATCAAGGTCTGGTGCGTCGGATACAGCAGAGGCGCCGCAATCTCAAATATCCTCGCAAAGAACCTCATAGACGATCCGCAGGAATGGTTAAGCGACAGCATTGCGCTGACGCCTGACAACATCTACTGCTACAACTTCGGTACTCCTTCAGGAGCAGATTCTAAAGGCGAGCCGCACAGCGACCGCTATGCCGGTATCTTTAACTTTTACACGAATACCGAGCTTGCATCCATGGTGGCGCCGGCAGAGATGGGCTTTGAGCGCTACGGTACCGATATCCACCTTCCCGATTGGGATCGTTATGACGATATGCTGGATAAGCTCGAAATCTGTGCACCGTTGATACATGAGATTTATTCGACGCAGTTGAACTCTACCCTATATCACCCAAAGAAGCTCAGCCTGATCGATGGCGCCATCGGTCTTGTTGATGATGATGATTCATATATGCCTGATAATGCTGCCGAGTATCTCGCGGGAGAGATGGCGTATCTTACTCAGATCGCCGGAGGACGGGAAAACTATCACGCCGTATACGAAAAAGGCTTGTCCGCGCTGATCGCATACTATGAGAGCTTGACAGGAGATAGCGCCTCAGCATTTACAGACTCACTGATCTCAAACGAGAATTCTGTCTATCTGATCGCCGCAATGTACGCCTACTATATGAAGCAAAAAGTAAGCGACTCCATATCCATGAATATGGAACTCATCAGAGAAAAGGCAAAGGAAATCGCTGTCATTGGCGCAGGCGCGAACGAATCAACCACAGGCGTGAGTGCGCAGATGATTGCAAAAGTGATGGCAAAGCTGGTCAGGTATCTTCTGATGAAACCCGAGAATATCAAGAGTGAGGCGGCAGGATACCTCGGCGATATGCTCAGAAAAGCGATGACGGAGTCCGGTGCTACGGATGAACAGATCGCCTCTCTCAGCGATCAGAAAGATCTCGAAGCGCTGGTGCATTTCATCTCATACCTGTTACTCGGCAACATCTGGCAGAGCGACAATATTCAGCCGTTGAATCCTGATAACGAGCAGATCAAGGCTGCCGCGACACTTTTGGGTAACGCTGCCTGTCTCTCCACTGACCACACGAATGAGGTAATCAAATCATGGCTGCGCCTCGACGACAGCTATTATTCCGATTACAGCGCTATGACTTCCGCCCGGATTGCAGGCTATCGCAGGGTATATTTCAATCACTCCGAATCGTTGAACGCCGTTGTCACCGACAGCGAAGGTAAGACCGTTGCCTCGATACATAACGGTGTTCTCGATAACAGCGCAGACAAGTGGATCGGCTTCACCAACAGCGACGCCGGGGGATTCTTCCGCTTTCCGCTTGATGAGAGCTATACGGTTACATTCATCGCCCCTGCCGAGACGGATATCAGTGTACATATTGATGAATATAATGTTGATACCGCGACCGTTTCCTCCGTGTTCAACAATACACAAACGGCTGCTTTAGACACTTACGCGGTGCTCAGTCTGCCCGCGTTGGATGAACCATATACGATCCCATCGTCTGTGAGCTATTCTCTTAAGTTCAGTGGAGAGCAGGCTTCCGGTTATATTCTCGGCGACGTTGACGGCGACGGAGTTGTAACGATTATTGACGCGACTATGATACAAAGAACGCTTGTGGATCTGCCTGTTACCTCCTTTATCGAGAAAGCGGCAGATGTTGACGGCAACGGATTGGATATCACAGACGCGACATATATTCAGCGTTATATCGCCGCAATAGACATTCCCTTCTGTGTCGGCGAGTATGTGTACGATATTCAGTATAGTAATGGTGAATAAAAGTACTTTCTTGTGTACTGCAGGCTTCATCTGAATAATGAAAGAACGCCGTGTTTACCGAAACAAATCAGTAAACACGGCGGTTTTTTATGCATCTATTTATACGGATTATCATAAGAAACACAATTGAAAACCAACAGAAAAAGAGAAAATGCCCTTGAACGGCTCTGAATAAGTGTTTTTTCCGATTCAATGATATACTAATTCTCGCATGAAAAGAAGTGCCGCACATCAGCGCGACACCCATTCGTTCAACTCAATATTTAGGGGTATAGCTCAGTTGGCAGAGCAGCGGTCTCCGAACTTCCAAAAGTGACTTCGTATGAAGTCTTTTTTTATTGTCAAAGCCCGAAATAATGGCTTAAACATTGACCTTTTGTGCAATCCGCGCATAGCTGGTTACGACAGAAAAAGAGTAACTTTGGGAGTAAAAATCCGAGAATTCTTGACCAAAAAATCCTGATAGCAGTACCATAGAATCATTTGAGCAGTACCCGCAGAAAAGGGCATAAAAACGCCGTAGAAACTCTCTCGTTTCTACGGCGTTCGTTATTCTAAAAGTCCGTTTTATTACACTTTGCTATAAAGTGTAATCAGTCAATCAAAAAAACGGTAGGATACTTTGTAAAGAAATGTTTATGCAGTCTTTGCGACGGCGATTCCGTCTTTATATAACCTTTCCGGCGCTATATCTATATCGCCGTCACACCACATAGGTATTCCGGAATCGACATAAACCGATTTAAATGCTTCTTCATCTTTTAGCGGAGCATATACAGGTTTCTCAAGATAGGGATGGAAGTCAAATTTCTTTATTTCACCGTTAGTAAACTTCACCCATAGCACATAATCCGCCAATGCGCGAACCGAACTTACCTCTATCAGCTCCTGTTTATCTTCTGCATAAGCGATTCCATCCATCGTATACATAGCCATCCTCCTTTATTGCAAGGGTTCTATCTGACGATTGAGTAACCAAGGCTTTTCTCTTTAGGAGAAAAAATAGGACGCCACAGAACTGAGAGAAATCAGTAATGTGGTGTCCTTGTCGTTTATTTTGTTTTACGTATATGAATCATACTCTATCCGTTCAATTCAGTTTTTTCGTAATGGTGAGGATATTCTTTCCGTCCTTGTATTCATAGGTCACATTATCCATGCTCTTCTTGACCATAAAGATGCCCAGTCCGCCTTTTTTGCGTTCCTTGACGGAAAGCGTGGTATCAGGGTCCTCCATTGCGAGAGGGTCGTACTGCTTGCCGTGGTCGATAAAGGTTATCTCGACAGAAAGCGGCTCCTCATGCACGGTGACCTGCACCACAGCGATCCCGATCTCAGGAAGATATGCATAGCTGGCGATGTTAACGAATAGCTCCTCAACAGCAATATCGATCGCTGTCTGCGTCCGCACCGGACAGCCTACCGCTTCAAGCTGCTCGTCTATGAACGCCTGTACCTTCGGCAGATTCTTCCTTTCAGCTTCAATTACAAGTTCCTTCATTGTGAATCCTCCGTCGTGTCATGCTCTGCAGCGCCGTAATATTTTAAGCCGAGCATCGTCAGGTCGTCAAACTGGGGCGCTTCTTTAACAAAGGCGTCAACAGCATTATGGACGCTCGACAAAACCTCTTTCTGTGACGCGCCCGCAGAAACAGCATTGAGAGCTTTAAGCGTGCGGTCTGTGCCGAAAAGCTGAAGGTTCGCGTCGGTTGCCTCGGCAACACCGTCGGTATAGACAAAAATGCTGTCGCCTTTTTTGAGCATGATCTCGGTGTTCCTGTACTTCGACATTGACATCGCGCCGACTGCCAGACCATGCTTATCCTTCAGTAACTCATATTTGCCGCCCGTGTTGATGATCGGGTATTCGTGGCCGGCGCTTGCGGAGGTGAGCTTACCGGTGCTGATCTCGAGTATGCCCAGCCATACCTCGCGTCATTGCTGGCGCAGACCTGCTTGTTGACTCTTTCGAGTATCTCTGCCGGAGTGCCCCCCATGAGGGCATGGTCGTTGATAAGAATCTTCGAGGACATCATGAACAGCGACGCCGGGATGCCCTTTCCGGATACGTCTGCTATCACCAACGCAAGATGATCTTCATCAATCATGAAGAAGTCATAGAAATCTCCGCCGACTTCCTTGGCGGGATCCATGGAAGCGTAAATATCAAACTCCGGACGGTCCGGGAACGCGGGGAAGATCGAAGGCAGCATGCTTGCCTGGATATCCGTAGCAACACGAAGCTCAGACTCGGTAGCCTCCACCTTAGCGCGGGTTTCCAAAAGGGTATGGGTGCTGACGTTGGTAGTCAGATACACCATTGCTATGGAAACCGCTAAGCTGAGGGCAAGATATGGGCTGTCATCGCCTAAAAGAAAAATTTCCATCACATAGACAACGGGCGTCAATACACAGAACACGATCATGTTATAAGCGATGCGCGTTGCCGTAGGATTTTTGCGGCGGAACCGGATAGCATAGTCCACAGCGTTGATCAGCGCTGCCAGAATGTACAGCACCATCAGCGGAGTAAACAGCGTGTCAAAAAGAAATTCTTCGTGCAGCGTACCTGCTTCGTCCACTTCTACAAACCAATGGGTCCACGGCGTAGTGACGCACATCAGGGAAAATATCCCAACCGGAATGATATAAAGCAGCATATTCAGCAGCTTACCTTTTGGCAGACGGTCAAACCGGTTCAGTATATACCGGTTTAACATAGCTACAAATATAACAAAGGTTATCATGTAACCGCAGGCGCCGATATAAGTCAGCGCTCTCACCCGGGGATGATCGTCGCAGAAGCTCCAGAGGATTTCAAAGCAGCACATAATCACAGCCATCAGCAGCATGAGAGAGTGCCGTTCTTTGAGCTTTTGCTTATATAATACGAGATTGTTAATGAGAAGGATGCCGAGCAATATCATTGCGACAAAGAGCATTTCCCGGTACAAACCGTCGATAATCGCTTGATCTGTCATAGTTTTTCTCCTTACTGCTTTATGTAATCCGTGCCGTTCGGGTCAGGCTCATTTTTTGTCTCATTCGATGTTGAACATCAGGCTGAATCCCGTAAGGTCAAAGATGTCCCGCACATCCTGACTGAGGTTGCGGACGACCATTTCTCCCTTGCCGTCCATCGCCTGCGCCGCGCCGAGCAGAACACGCAGCCCCGCGCTGGAGATGTAATCCAGCTTTTCGAGGTCAAAAATCAGCTTTCCGGCGTCATCAATCACTTCACCCACCTTACCCTCAAGGCCGGGAGACGTCAGCGTATCCAGTCTGCCGTCAAGCAGAAAGGTGTATGCTGCTCCGTCATTTGTTACCTTGATTTTCAGAGAACTGCTAGTGGTCGGATTCGCGCTTGGATTCGTGTCACTGTTCTTTTTTGAAAATAATCCCATATATGTATCCTCCTGTTAATACAATTATTTCACGCACCTTTATGTCAGGTGCAGAGTTACCTTTCAAAAAGCATTATACTGTGTTCCATTTATTCTGCTGCTTCTTCCTTTTTCTTTCGCCGGGGGAGCATCACGAGCGTGGTGCCGAGGATGCCCGGCGCCGTTCCTTGTAGTCGGATACGCCTTTCCGGGCGTTGGTATGGATGGCGATTCCTCCCGGAAGTACCGTTACAGCCCGTAGGCGGAACCTGTTCCGGCAGAGACCGTCAGCGCAAGCGATAAATAAAGATACATCGTTTAAAAACCTCCTTTAGATTATCGTTTTGCGTTGTGTACCGTATTCTGCATAAGCGCTTATAATAAGAAGCTGTCATTAATTGAATTCAAAGAAATTCATCTGTGAAAAGCCCGTCGGCAGCGGTATCGTACACATATATATGATACCGAAAATCAGAAACACAACGGCAATCGACAGGACCGCTATCCGGTTCGGCATATCTTTGAATGTGCCGACGATACCGAGCAGGAAGAGTACCAGCGAGTAGATGACGGTCACCAGTATATAGGAGTCACCCTTTTTGTTATCGCGTTTTCCTTCTTCAAGCAGCTCCTGTGACTGATCGGCCGTTTCCTGCGATGATTCAAAGTATTTTTCTGTCATACCGGGCATTTTGAACGGATTGTCCTCGTTGTTTTCTTCCATCCACTTTACGGCTTCGGTCAGGATCTTGCTCGCGTTCTGTTCCTCGAACAACTTGATCTTTTCGGTGAGCAGGTCTATCTTTACCTGATCGCCGTCAGCCTTTGCCTCTTCCAGTTCAAAGTAATAATCCCTCGCGGTGTTCCACACAATAAAATCGGCAAGATACATTTGCATACCGAGGTTATATTCCGCGGTACTCTTTGAAGCTATGTTATTGCTCTTTGTAAAGTTGATGGACTGGAGCCCGCCGTGCAGATGCCCGATCCATGAAGCCCATGCCGAGAGCAGCGTGGTGATGCCGAGAAGAACCGCGACGACAGTTTCGAGTCTCTTAGGCGTCAGAAAGGTTTTTTTGTCTTGGAGCGCGTTTTCGGGAGGAGTATCGCTGTTTTTGGTGGTTTTGCCATTTGTTGATTCGATTTTATTCATGCCTATGATTCCTTACTGTGCAAAAGAGTACGCTTTTTGGAGAATGATTTCGAGCGGTGTGCTTCCTTTATCCCGCTTCGATAAAGTCGGTACCAATCAGAACGCCGGGAGTAACTGCCATGCGCAAGACCCCGAAAAACGAGCCGACAGCCTTCGTGTCTGTTAAAGTTACATATTCTCACTGGTTATTCTACTACATTTCATTATGATTCCAATAAGATGTTCCAGAATGGAACATCTTATTTTATAAAAAATCTTGTTTTTACGTACTGTTTTTGTTTATAATGATACGTAGATTACTGACAGAAGATTATTAATTAGCTACGGAGTATAAGAAATCATGAATCAATATTTTTCGGAAACCCTGAAAAGAACGAGAACGAAAAAAGGTCTTTCACAGCAGGAGCTGGCGGATAAGATATACGTTACCCGTTCTACGGTAGCGCGGTGGGAAAACGGCAACCGCCTGCCGGACGCCGCGATGATATCCCGGCTCGCCGAGGTCTTAGGCGTAGACGCTAACAGACTGCTCTCTGCAGCCGCGCAGAGCGACGAGTGTCCTAACGTCATTTTGGTGGACGACAGGAAGCTGATCCTCACCGGCGGTTTACCGGTACTGGAAGAGGTTTTGCCCGGCGCGATAATCACGGGGTTTACCGATGCGGACAAAGCCATCGAGTTTTCAAGGTCGAACCGCGTCGCTCTCGCCTTTTTAGATATCGAGCTGAGAAATACCAGCGGACTGGAGCTGTGCCGCGAGCTGCTCGAAATCAATCCGCGTACCAATGTTGTGTATCTGACCGCATACAGCGATTATGCTCTTGACGCATGGAGCACGGGAGCGAGCGGCTTTATGCTCAAGCCAATCACACCCGAAGGCGTAAGGGAGCAGCTCAAAAACCTGAGATACCCGTTTTGGACGGGAGGTGAAGGCGCATGATCAGCTGGATTGTTATCGCCGGTTATGTGGCGTGCGGCGCTATGCTGGTAATGATGGTGTTAGGTATCATGCTCTCCGTTTTTATGCCCGCGCTTGACCGGTGGAACAGGCACTATTTCATCACGCTCTTTTCGACTCTGCTGCTATATGCCGTTGTTCTCTCTATCGATGTATTCGTCTACAGTATTTTCAATATCGAAGCAGCGCAAAAAGCAATCCTTTTTCTTGAATTCCTGTTATTTTCCTTGCTGATGCCTATGCCAATGCTGTTTCTGTTACATTACTGCGGAGAGCTCAAAAAAGACGCCATACCGTTGCGCGCTGTAACAGCACTGTGGATCTTATTCTGCTTAATGTTATTTGCCGGTCAATTCTCGGACGCATTCTATTACACTACGCCGGTTATTCAATACACTCGCGGTCCGTGGTTTCCGCTGCTGATAACTCCGCTGACTATGATTGTAATTATTAACTTAGGGAGCTTGATTAAAAGGCGCAAAAAGCTCCCAAAAAGAGTTTTTACCGCTCTTCTTGTTTATTTGCTGCCCACTGCGATTTTTGTCATCATCTATATGTTCGCCGCTGTCGATATGCTGGTTTCGTTCTGGATGGCTCTCTGTGCACTGACGATGTTCGGTCTTATTCTCTCGGATAGCATAGAACAGTTTATGCGCCAGCAGCGTGAAATCGCCAATCAGCGCGCCGACATTATGGTGCTGCAAATGCGGTCCCACTTTATCTACAACACCATGATGGGCATTTATTACCTTTGCGACCAAGATCCCGCTAAGGCAAAGCAGGTCACGCTGGATTTCACCTCTTACCTGCGTAAGAATTTCACTGCGATCGCAAGCGAGGACACCGTGCCGTTCAAGGATGAATTGGAGCATACCCGTGCCTACCTCGCCGTTGAGCAGGCGCAGTTTGAGGACAGCCTCTTTGTCAACTTCGATACGCCGCACACCATGTTTCGCGTGCCGCCGCTGACGCTGCAGCCCATTGTAGAAAACGCCGTCAAGCACGGTATGAGAGCGAGCAGCGATCCGATACATATCACTGTTGTCACCCGGCAGACGGATAATGCAAGCGAGATCATCGTAGAGGACGACGGCCCCGGCTACAAGCCGGTCGATGACAACGAACCGCATATTGCCCTAAATAATATCCGGCAGCGACTCGAAATGATGTGCAAGGGTAAAATGGAAATCGTACCGCGCAAGGGCGGCGGTACATTGGTGAAAGTGACGATACCGGAGTCAGTCAGGTAACCGGTATTTTGCAAGGTAATGAACGGCGATTTGCCGGCGATATGTCGATATATTGATAACTACAGAAAAGAAACATATATGGTTATTCCAATGTAATAAAATGATATCTACAGCGGATAAAAGAATAGGACACCACAGAACTGAGTGAAATCAGTAATGTGGTGTCCTCGTTGTTTAGCATCCCGCTCAGACAGAGCAATCAGCGATAACCGGCAGTTGTCGATCTCCTCCAGCTTCTCTTTCTGCCGCTCAGCCGTCAACAGACATTTCTGCTCATCGAGCAATACGGTCATCTCTGACAGTTTCTTTTTTGTATCCTTACTCTGCTTGTACTCGCTCGGGTTTATATTCCCAAAGCAGAAGTTATCCATTCTAATAAATACAACGGTTACCAATAGACTATGTTTTCAGCAGAAAAGCCAAGGAGCCGTGAAG
>CAJONB010000003.1 GCA_905235715.1 uncultured Ruminococcus sp.
ATTGATGTGGACGTCTTTGACTCCACTCTCGACTTTATTGCGGCAAAGGGCTTCAACTCGGTGATAATTGACCTTGGCGACGGAATAAAGTACGATTCTCATCCCGAAATTTCCGCTCCCGACGCATGGAGCAAGGAGTTCTTTGCGAAGAAGCTGAGTGAGATAAGGGCGAGAGGTCTTATGCCCATACCGAAGCTCAACTTTTCTGCCGCCCATCACACCTGGATGAAGCAGTACAAGAGAATGGTTTCAACGCCTGCGTATTATAAAGTGTGCTCCGACTTGATCGCCGAGGTCTGCGAGCTTTTCGGCAGTCCCGAATACTTCCACATTGGCTGGGACGAAGAGACGTACAGCGAATGTCGCAAGCTGAACCCGGTAGTAATAAGAACAGGCGACCTTTTCTGGCATGACCTGCTGTTCCTTGTAAAGGAAGTCGAAAAACACGGTGCAAGGCCCTGGGTATGGAGCGACAGCTATTGGTGGGGCAAGGCAAAGGGCGGAGATGCCGAAGCTTATCTCAAGAATATGCCAAAAGAGGTTCTCCAGTCCAACTGGTATTACAGGGTATTCAAGAGCGTTCCGGACGGCGACAGCGAGATGTATACAAGAACTCAGAACACTTATGCGGACTTTGAAAAGTTCGGATACGATCAGGTCCCTACCTGCTCTAACATTTCATACGCCTACAATCCGCTTCAGACGCTCACTCACTGCAAGAAAGTTATTTCAGAGGAGCATCTCAAGGGCTATATGATGGCGCCGTGGTACAGCATAGACGACGTTTCACGCTACGACTTGCTTTCCGGCGCACAGCGCTTCTACTATGCGAGAAAGGAAGTTTACCCCGAAAGCTTTAAAGACTGAACAAAAAAACAAGCGCTTTGCACTTATTTTATGCCCTTCCAATGCTTGGGAAGGGCATAATCTTTTGGTACTTTTCTTTTTCAAGAAAAGTACGCAAAACGCTTCTTCTCTTACACAAGAAGTTTTTCAGCCGCAAACAGCGGCGCAAAAAAGGCAAAAAACAAAGACCGCTGACTTGTACTTTGTCAGCGGTCTGACGGGCTGAAAATCAGCCCATTTTGATTTATGTAAAGCTTCAGTCTTTCTTTTCCTTCAGAAGGTCTCTTATCTCTGTGAGGAGCTTTTCTTCTGCGGAAGGCTCTGCGGGAGTCTGTTCTTCAGCAGCAGCTTCCTCTTTCTTCTTGCGGCTCTCGGCTACCTCGTGTGCCTTGTTGAACGCCTTAACTACGGCAAACACAACGAGAGCAACGAGTATGAAGTCGAGTACAACGGCTAAGAAAGAACCAAAGCCTAAGACTATTGCTTCCTTTACGATTTCACCGTCAGCGTTGGTCTCGGCTGCACGAACGACAACGTTGAGCGCCGTCATATCTCTCGTGCCGAACATCCAGCTGATAAGCGGCATGAATATGTCGTTTACAAGGCTCGTGGTAATCTTACCGAACGCTGTGGCAATGATAACGCCGACTGCCATGTCAAGCACGTTGCCGCGCATGATAAATTCCTTGAACTCCTTTGCTAACTTCTTCATCTTTCCTTATCCTTTCCTTTACCTGCTTTGCAGATTTAATTATAATAAGTCCGCTAACACGTACGATTATAATTTCAGCCTTCGTACACGAAGGGCTTCAGCACGCCTACGTACGGAAGGTTGCGGTACAGCTCGTTGTAGTCGAGCCCGTATCCCACTATAAACTCGTCGGGGATCTCAAAGCCCTCGTAGTCTATCTTGACTTCCTTTTTCCTGCGCGACGGCTTGTTGAAGAGCACGCAGAGCTTTACCGTCGTCGCATTGAGGTCGTCCTTCAAGTGCCCAAGAAGCCAAGAGAGCGTGTTTCCCGTGTCGAGTATGTCCTCTATAACGACTACGTTATATTCGGAGAGATCCTCTCTGTCGGGCTCTGCTTTGAGCTTAATATGACCGCTCGACGAGGTGCCGCCGTATGAGGATACCTTTATGTAATCGGTCTCAAGCGGAATGTTGAGCTTTTTAAGAATGTCCGCCATAAACACCACCGAGCCCTTGAGTATTCCTATCAGCAGCAGCTTTTTGTCAGAGTCCTTGAAATCCCTCTCTATCTCTCCCGCCAGTCTCTCAACCGCCGCCTTTATCTCTTCTTCCGAGACCAGCACCTTTTCAATACATTCTTCGTAGTTCAATTTTGTTTTCCCCTTCCGGTTTGTTTTTCGTTTCTTTCTCGCTCCGCCTGAGACGCCCTCAGGTATACGGGGCTTATCTTGTCATATCCGTATTTTTCTTTGTCCTTATAGCCTCCGCTCTCCAAGATGTCCTTTGCCGCAAGAGCTGCGGAAAAAGCGTCCTGATACATATCCTCATACCGGCAGAGAGCCACCTCCGGCTTGTCCGCCCCGCTCTTCTTCCATAGAGAGTAAAACAGCTCGGCGCCGTCGCCGGTAAGTATTATTTTTTTGCTGTGATAATTCTCCGATATATCGCCTGCCAGAATTTCAAACGTCTCGAGCCTGTCCTCGCACAGCCTCTTTACCCTTCCTCCGGGAAGTATTCTGAAAGCCGCATTGTAAAACTGGCTCCGCCTTGCGTCCATGACGGGAAATACCACGCTTCCGACCGGGTATGACCTCGCATTGAGAGCGAGCGAGGCGAGCGTTGATACTCCGATGCACGGATAATTCTCCGCACCGAAAGCGAGCCCTTTTAATGTGGCGATACCTATGCGGACGCCCGTAAAGGAGCCGGGGCCGGCGCTTATGACGGCGGCTTCGGTATCGGAAAACCGCAGATTTGCGCTTTTGAGACAAAAGTCTATTGCCGGAAGCAGGCTTTCGCTGTGGGTGAGAGTGCCGTTCACCGAAAAAGCTGATACGGGCCTGAGATCTCTCCCGTCAAAAGAGCTGACGCAGACGCTTGCCGTCTTTGCCGTTGTGTCAAGCGATAAAATATACATTTCGTTACCCTCAGAGAGTGACTATCCTGTACGCTATATACGATACGTACACGAGAAGTCCGACTACACCCTGCCACCTTGAAAATTTCTTAAATATAAGCGTAGGTACTATTGCAATTACTGCGGTCAGAAGACAGACCGGAAGATCCGGCATGAGAACGTTGTCCTGAACGACGAGCCTGCCGCCGGATATTATAGAGCATATCGGAACTATAAGCGCCGTGTCGATGATGTTTGCGCCTATGACGTTTCCTACCGAAAGGCCGCTCTCTTTTTTTGATATAGCGGTAATTGTGGTTATAAGCTCCGGGAGCGATGTGCCGATGGCTATCATTGTAACGCCGATTATTTCAGCGCTAACGCCCCAGCTCGTTGCGATTGCCTCGCCGTTGTTTACGAGGAGCACCGAGCCGAGAACTATGCCTGCCGTGCCGAAAATAAACTTTGAAATATTTGTGATGACCGACTTTTTGTCTGTCGGAACGCTCTCCGCTTCAGAAGCTTCGGGAGCGTTTTTTGCCGTGCGTAGATTGTCCCAGATAAAGATGACAAACAGAGCGAGCGTTATTATTCCTGCGTACCACGGAAAGCTTCCGCCGGAAAGAGCGGGGAAAATCATAAGGGTGGATATGGACGCAATGAGAATAAGACCTTTGAGCAGAAAATCCTTTCTGCGTATTGCCATGGGTATAAATATAAGTCCGATAGAGAGGATCATCCCCGTATTTGCCGTAACCGAGCCTATGGCGTTTGTTGTTGCTATTGAATAGAAGTCTTCGGCCTCTTTTGCCGCACCCTCGGCGTATGCGGCGTTGCCGTTTACGGTTGCTATTATGGAAGTGACGATCTCGGGGAGAGTTGTCGCCATGCTGACAATGGTAGCGCCTATTACAAACGTTGGTATCTTGAACACGTGCGCTATCCACGTTGCCGCGTCAACAAAGAAATCTCCGCCTTTTATTATAATGATAAGACCTATTATAAAGCCGCCGTAAAGCCATATAGTTCCGAGCATAAAAACAATCCCTTCAACTGCGATTACTGCTTAACAATCGCCTATTAGTATACCATAGCATATTGAAAAAGTCAAATAAAAATACGTCCGATTTATTTTATGCCTTGTACGGATTTTACAACATCATTTGCAATTTCCTTTGCGGCCTTTATCATCTCGTCGCTCAGCGGCTCGTCAAAATCCGAGAACGTAACTTCGTCCACATTTTTGCCCGTAATGTATGAGAACCATACAAGAGCTATCAGGTATCTTCCAAAGCCGAGAGACGCATGAAACGTATCTCTGTGAACCTTTATGCCCTTTTCGTAAGCGCACATCATTGCGTCGCCCGCCGGGATTATTCCGTCTGCGTCAATATCCTTTGCCGCTTCTTCGTATGCGATCTTTGCGTCGTCAAACATCTGTCTCATGCTCTTGTAATGAATACTCTCAAGAAGGCTTGAGCCGTCTTCGTAGCCCCATGTCCTGTGCATAAGCAGCTTTGTATTCGGACACATCTGTCTTACGTATGCCGCGACCTCCGAAAGATACGGCTGATAGGTCGAGTAGTCAACAGACCTTCCGCTCTGCTGCTGGAGCGTCACTATATCCCACTCATCGCTCATAAGCGCCTGCTTTATTGAAACGCTTATGCCGGTCTTTTCGCCGTTAAACTCAAAATCGTAGCTTGCCTCGCCGCTTTTCATGTTGTTGTAGTGCGAGCTTAGCGGACAGCCGCCTATGTATAAGTTTACGGTCTTCATGTCGACTCCCGCACTTTTTGCGACTCTGTGCAGGTATCTCTGCGCATCCTGAGAGAAGCTGTTTCCTATGGATAATACTTTTATCATGTATTTAAACCCTTTGCCTGAATATTTCTCCAGTAGATTATACTACAAATACCTATTTTAGTCAACGATTTTGACGCAGTTTTGAAAAAAACGTCTTTTTTAAAAAAATAACTGAAAAACTATTGACAAAACGGATAAAATATTATATAATACCACTTGCTGTAAACGAAATTGCTTTACAGATATATTTCTTACGAAGGACGATGCTCCAATGAGTGAGAAAAAGTTAGAGATGTCGGTGCTGTGCGACGTGTACGGAGAGCTGCTCGGAGAAAAGCAGAGAGAGGCGCTTGAGCTTTATTATAATGAGGATCTCTCGCTGTCCGAGATAGCCGAAAACACGGGCATATCGCGCCAGGGCGTCAGAGGACAGATAAAGTATGCGGAAGCTCAGCTAACCGAGTATGAGAGCAAGCTCGGACTTAGCGAAAAATACCGCTTTCTCGCAGGAAAGCTCGCAGAGATAGCCGCCAGTGAAAAGGTAAAAAACGACAAAGGCCTTATGGCGATAATAGACGAGATACAAACCGAATTCAACATATAAAATTACAGAAAGAGCCTTAAAGGCACAGGTCATAAAATGTTTCAAAGCTTGACCGATAGGCTGTCAAACGCCTTCAAGTCTTTTAAAAACAAGGGAAAGCTCACGGAAGCCGACGTAAAAGAGGGAATGCGCGAGATAAAGCTTGCTCTTCTCGAGGCGGACGTAAATTATAAGGTAGTAAAGGACTTCATAAAGACGACTACCGAAAGGGCGATAGGCTCAGAGGTGCTTGAAAGCCTCGTGCCGTCCCAGCAGATAGTGAAAATAGTAAACGAAGAGCTGACTGCCCTCATGGGCGGCGAGAACACAAAGCTCGTCATCTCTTCAAAGCCGCCGACGATAGTGATGATGACGGGCCTCCAGGGTGCCGGAAAGACGACGCATACGGGAAAGCTCGCCCTTATGTACAAAAAGCAGGGAAAGAGACCTCTCATGGCGGCGTGCGACGTATACAGACCGGCGGCGATAAAGCAGCTCCAGGTGGTCGGAGAGAGCATAGGCGTTCCGGTATTTACGATAGAGGGCTGCAAAGACCCGGTAAAGATAGCAAAGGAAGCCCTCGAACACGCAAAGAAGCACGGCAACGATATGCTGTTTATAGATACAGCCGGAAGACTTCACATAGACGAAGAGCTGATGGAAGAGCTTCAGCGGATAAAGACGGAGCTTGAGCCGACGGAGATACTGTTCGTCGTCGATGCGATGACGGGACAGGATGCGGTAAATGCGGCGGCGGCATTCAACGAGAAGCTCGACGTTACCGGCATTATCCTCACCAAGCTCGACGGCGATACCCGCGGCGGCGCGGCGCTCTCCGTCAAGGCTGTCACCGGCAAGCCCATCAAGTTCGCCGGTACGGGCGAAAAGCTCGAGGATCTCGAGCAGTTCCACCCCGACCGCATGGCGTCGAGAATCCTCGGCATGGGCGACGTACTCTCGCTGATTGAGCAGGCGGAGCAGAAGCTCGACCAGAAAAAAGCGGAAGAGCTCGCCGACAAGATGATGAAGAACAAGATGGACTTCAACGATATGCTCAACCAGTATGAGCAAATCGGAAACATGGGACCCATCAAGGGTATCCTCAGCAAGCTGCCCGGCGTCGGCAACAAGCTGGACGAGGTCGATATCAACGAGCGCGTGCTCGACTGGAACAAGGCGATCATTCTCTCGATGACGCCTGAGGAACGCTCGCACCCCGGGCTGATGAATCCCTCCCGCAAGCGCAGGATCGCCGCGGGCTCGGGCAGACCGGTCGAGGAGGTCAACCGGCTGATCAAGCAGCTCGAGCAGACCCAGAAGATGATGCGTACCCTCAACTCCAAGGGCAAAAAGGGAAAGAAAATGCGCTCCATGATGAACGGCGGCGGCATGCCCCCCATGGGCGGAGGCTTCCCCGGATTTTGATTGAAAGAAGAAAGAAAAAAGAATATAGAATAATTAACGGCGGGCTCTGCCCGCACCCGGTTTTATTCACTTTTCTTTATTCTTTATTATTTATTATTTATTTCGAAGCAAATCCTGTTTATTCACCAAGTACATTGGTTAATAATAGAAACTTATTTAAGAGGAGGTAAAGCATGGTAAAGATCAGATTGAGAAGAATGGGCGCTAAGAAAAACCCCTTCTACCGAATCGTTGTAGCCGACTCGCGCTATCCGCGTGACGGTCGCTTTATCGAGGAGATTGGCACCTATAATCCTACCACCGAGCCGTCTGAGATCAATGTCGACGCCGACAAGGTCAAGGAATGGATTGCCAAGGGAGCCCAGCCGACCGATACCGTCAAATCATTATTAAAGAACAAAGGCATTATCTAAATTTGCGAAAGGACCATAATTTATGAAAGACTTACTTCTTACTATTGCACAGGGTTTGGTAGAAGAACCCGACGCGGTCAGCGTTACTGTTGACGAACCGAACGAGGAGGGTACCACAGTATACCACATCCATGTTGCAGAGGGCGATATGGGCAGAATCATTGGCAAACAGGGCCGTATAGCAAAGGCTATCCGTACCGTTGCCCGCTCAGCTGCTATCCGCAAGAACGAGAAGGTTATGGTTGAGATCGACTAACATCTCCTAAACTCAACCCCGTTCACTCGGGCTTGACAAGGAATCGCGCGATGCGCGTATTCACTTCGCCGTTGCTTGCTGCCGCCCGGGCGGCAGCAAGGCAAGGCAAGCACAACGAATCATTAAGTAATTCACCCGCCGGAAAAGGCGGGCTTTTTGTTTGCGGAAAAGTTTCGGAACGTCGCAAGCGTTGTTACCTATATCTCATGATGCATATATTCCTATATTCCAAAACGCGTCAGCGTTTCCCTCAACTCTTCACTCTTCACTAAAAAAGGCCGTACCTTTCGATACAGCCCATACGTTATCCTATATTACTTCGCTTCGGTTGTTGCTTCTCCGGCGGTTGATTCCTCTTCGGCGGTTTTGGTATCCACGGCAATCATATCGGTTTGCGCGATATTCTTCCATGTTTCATCATCGTTGATATCAAAGGAAACCTTAACGGAATCGAGTGAAGAAATACCGTATTCCTCCAGCTCTTTGTCAAACAAATCGATTTTATCGACGGCGCACGTATGCGGCAAAAGCACGGTGAGCATCGTCGTGGTGATGTCATAGCCGTTGACGGTCAACTTATTGTTGCCGACGGAAACGGTCTTGTCGGTGTCGTTGACCATATAGACGAGCAGCGCAGATTCGTTCTCAAAGAGGGTATCGTGCTTGATTCCCTTGAGAATCAGCTTCACGCCCTTGTCGTCATAAACAAGCTGTCCCGATTCGTCGGCGGTCTGCTCCTCTTTGCCGGTACCTGTCAGCTTCAGGCTCAGCGGCTCGGTGGTATCCAGAACCGCAAAGGTCTTGCTGTCGAGGATTCTCAGCGAAATTACCACCTCTTTGAGTGAGTGGATATCCGCCATCGCAAGCTGCATATACGGCAGCGATATCTGCGTATCGAGCTTTTTGCGCGGGGGTATCTTCACATCAATCTCGGGCTTAATCATAAAGCCGTTGACGGCGGTGTAAGCATTCTGCAGTAAGATCTCCTGCACACCGTCATTTTTGACGGTCAGCAGGATCTGCGGGCCGTAGACGGTATCATATTTGAGCGATTTCGCAGTGACAGTCAACCCGTCCTTTTGGTAGACGGTCTGCGGCTCCTCCATCGCGGGATTGCGGTCAAAGGTATTGATGAAGTCGAGGCTGATAATGTCGTGGATGCCTGTCGTTTCCTTGCTGGAGGTCGGCTCCTCGGTGACTGTCTCCGTTGCCTGCGTCGCCTCCGTTACCTGCGTTGTCTGCTCTGTCGCTTCGGTATTCTCTTTTGTTGGCTCCTGAGTATCTTTTCCGCAGGCAACAAGCGACAAAACCATTATCGCCGCCAGCACAAAGCACACCCCACGCCGCATACGTTGACCCTCCTGACTTGAAACGCTTTTACGGTAAACCCGGGGAACTGTTTCCCCATGAAATCCACAGGCTATTATACTCTTTCGGGCGGAAATTGTCAATATTGCGAAAATTTCCGCTCTTATGACGACTTCGCGGACGGTTGTGCGGACGATTGATGGATCTAACGGCGGCAACCATGAAAGCAAAACTGGTAAAAAATCACACAAAAGGCGCCTAATCTGTGCTGAAAATGGTTGACTTTCATAAAAATCTGTGTTAGAATATTCAAATTGTAAGCAGAATATAATTTCTGCATTATGATAGTAATGAGGCGTCTATGGAGCAAATTATCAACATTGACAGAATGGAACACGCCGCGGCTCTCTTCGGCAGCTTTGACAGCAATATCAAGCTGATTGAGGACGAGTTCGGGGTGCGCGTCCACGCCCGTGACAGCGAGCTGAAAATCTCCGGCGACGCGGAGGGCGTACTGAAGGCGACCAAGGTCATCGACAGTCTGCTGTCGCTGTTAAACCGCGGCGAACAGCTGTCGGAGCAGAACATCACCTACTGTATCTCTCTGATTAACGACGGAAGCGAGGAGAAAATCGAGGCGCTGGCAAGCGACTGTGTGTGCGTTACCTCAAAGGGTAAGCCCATCAAGCCCAAGACCCACGGTCAGAAGCGGTATTGTACGGCTATCGCGGAGAACACCATCACCATCGCCGTCGGGCCTGCCGGAACAGGAAAAACCTACCTCGCCGTCGCAATGGCTGTCACCGCCTTCCGCTCAAAGGAAGTCAACCGCATTATCCTGACGCGTCCCGCCGTAGAAGCGGGCGAAAAGCTGGGATTCCTGCCGGGCGACCTCCAGAGCAAGGTCGACCCCTACCTGAGACCCCTGTACGACGCGCTGTTCGATATGCTGGGAGCGGAAACCTACCAGAAATATCTCGAGCGCGGAAATATCGAGGTCGCGCCGCTGGCGTATATGCGCGGGCGCACGCTGGACGACAGCTTCATTATTCTTGACGAGGCGCAGAACACCACCTCCGAGCAGATGAAAATGTTCCTCACCCGTCTGGGAAATAATTCAAAAATGGTCATCACCGGGGACGTCACACAGATTGACCTGCCCTCCGGTGCAAAGTCCGGCTTAAAGGAAGCCGTCAAGGTTCTCAAGGGAATCAACGGAATCGAACGGCTGACCTTTACGGAAAAGGATGTTGTCCGCCACCGTCTGGTGCAGGATATCATCAAGGCGTATGAACGCGCGCAGGAACGTCAAGCCCGCTCCTGACAGGCGCTTCTGCCGATTCACCCGCTTTGTCGGCAACCACTTCACTTCTCATCCTAAGCTGACATTTGGAACGCAAATCCCCAAATGTAATCGGCAAGCTGCCAATCGCAATTGAATCGCTTGCGGTTACGAATCCAAAAGAGAGTAGGTATGCTATGAAAAACGACAAAATAAGAGTGGTTATCACCAATTCACAGAAAAAGGTTCGTATTCCGACCGGACTGAGAATGCTGATCCGGCGTTCGTGTACAGCGGTATTGCGTAACGAGGAGTTTGACGGTCCTGCCGAAATCTCCGTTACCTTAGTCGATAACGAGCAGATTCGAAAGCTGAACGCCCAGTACCGCAAAAAGGACGCGGAAACCGACGTTCTCTCCTTCCCGATGGGGTCGGACGGCGTCTATGACACCAACATGGACACCGGGGCGAAAATTCTCGGCGACGTTGTTCTCTCGGTAGAGAAGGCGATGGAACAGGCGCAGCTTTACGGACACAGCTTTGAGCGCGAGGCGGCATATCTCACCGTCCACAGCGTACTGCATTTACTCGGCTACGACCATATCGAGCCGATGGACAAGGTACGTATGCGCGAAAAGGAAGAGGCCGTCATGGAACAGCTCGGACTGGGAATCCGGCTCGGATATACGGCGGAGTAACCTGAATATGACATCGAAAGCGCGGATGGATACATGAAAAGCTCGTGTACCCATCCGCGCTTTCGGCAATGATACGGAACACCGATACTAATTCTATATTCCAAAACGTGTCAGCGTTTCCCGAAGCTCTTCACTCTTCACTGTAAATATTTGTTGCTAAATTTTTCAATTCGGTATATAATAAACGGTATAATAAGGGAGTCGAAAGGATTCAACCTATGAATAATACAAAACGCTCGGCGTTCATTACCATCGTCGGTATTCCGAACGTCGGAAAATCTTCTATCCTCAACCGCATTTTAGGACATAAAATCGCTATCGTTTCGTCAAAGCCCCAGACGACCCGCACCCGCATCACGGGAATCCTCACGCAGGGCGACGACCAGCTTGTCTTTATCGATACGCCCGGTCTGCATAAGCCGAAAACCGAGCTGGGCGAATATATGGTCAAGGCAATCAACGAATCCGTCCCGAACGGCGACGTCGCGGTGCTGGTGGTCGACGCGAAGGACGAGGTCAAAAAGGGCGAGCTTTCGCTGATAGAAAAGCTGAAAAAATCCGATATGCCAGCAATCCTCGCCCTCAACAAAATCGACACCCTGAAAAATAAAAAGGAAGAGCTGATGGACGCGATTCTCCGCTACTCACAGCTCTACGACTTCGACGCGGTGGTGCCGGTATCTGCGGAGACGGGCGAGGGCTTCGACGCGCTTCTCGACGAGCTGAAAAAGCACTGCGTCGAGGGCGGTCACTTCTTTGACGACGACGCCCTGACCGACCAGCCCGAAAAGGTGATTGTGTCGGAGATTATCCGCGAAAAAATCCTGCGCCTGTGCGATAAGGAAATCCCCCACGGCACGGCGGTGGTTGTCGAGAGCCTGACCGAGCGCGAGGACAGGAATATTATGGATATCGAGGCGACCATCTACTGCGAGCGCGAGTCCCACAAGGGAATTATCATCGGCAAGAACGGCGCGATGCTCAAGAAGATTTCCACCTATTCCCGCCAGGATATCGAGCGGTTTTTCGGCTGTAAGGTCAACCTGCAGACATGGGTCAAGGTCAAGGAGGACTGGCGCAACCGCCGCGCACTCCTGCAAAACTTCGGCTACGATAAGAAAAACTTTGAATAATGAATGTTGACATCTCCCTTTCCGCAAGCGAGCCTTATAGTTATTAGATATTAGTTTTGGGCGGGCGCTGCCCGC
This sequence comes from uncultured Ruminococcus sp., assembly GCA_905235715.1. GTDB lineage: Bacteria > Bacillota > Clostridia > Oscillospirales > Acutalibacteraceae > Ruminococcoides. The sequence goes on from CAJONB010000003.1 coordinate 11,913, forward strand.
ACCCGATTCCTATTAACTGTCAACTACTCAACCACCAACTAAAAACTACCAACCACCAACTATCAACAAATATTTCCTCTACATTTTTCCCGCGATATCAACCTATGCGTTAAGGTATAATATACACATACTCTGCGAAAGGCTGGTACGCATGATGGATGAAAAAGACGCGTGGAACACCTTCTTAAAAAGCGGAAGCATTCACGATTATCTCGAATACAAGGCAATTCAGCACAAAAACGCCGACGCCCTGCCGGAGGCAAAGGATGAAGTTCAAAACCAAGGGACTGATACTCAAAAAACAGAATATCGGTGAGCGCGACAGGCTCGTATGGGTTCTCACGCAAAGCCACGGCATTCTGCGCGCGTTTGCCCGCGGCGCTGAGAATATCAAAAGCCCCAAGTGCGCAGGTACGGGGCTTTTGTCGTATTCCGACCTGAGCTTCTTTGAGGGACGCGACAGCTACTCGATTGACGACGCCGTCTCGCTCAACCAGTTTGTCGGGCTGCGGTCGGATATCGAGAATATGTCGCTGGCGCAGTATTTCTGTGAGCTGTGTCTCACCCTCTGCCCCACAGGTCAGGAGGCGGACGAACAGCTACGGCTGATTCTCAACTCGCTGTATCTGCTCTCGGAGCATAAAAAGCCGCCGCTGCAGGTCAAGGTCTGCTTTGAAATGCGGCTGATTTCGATGACAGGCTATCTGCCCGACCTCGTAATGTGCGCCGAATGCGGCGCTTACGAAAAGCCCGAGATGGTGTTTGTCCCGCATACGGGCAAGCTGTATTGCTCCGACTGCGCCGACCGTCACGGCATACAGGGATTCCGGCTGCCGTTTCCGGCAGTCACCGCTCTGCGCCACACGGTATACGCGGACTTCGACAAGCTGTTTTCCTTTGAGCTAAAGGACGAATTGCTCGCTCCCCTTTCCCTCGCGAGCGAGCGCTACATCGCGCAGATGGCGCAAAAGGACTTCCCCACCCTGCAATTCTATAAGCAAATTAGCAATATCGTTGGTAGTTAGTAGTTAGTAGTCATTAGTTGTGGGCGGGCGCTGCCCGCACCTGAATACAGATAACAGATAACAGATAACAGATAACAGTTAAGGGCGGACTCCGTCCGCACCTGATTACTATTAACTATCAACTACCAACTACCAACCATCAACTAAAAACTACCAACTACCAACCACCAACTAAAAACTACCAACCACCAACCACCAACCACCAACTAAAAACAACCATGAACAGACATTACAAGACTCTTGAACTCGACAAAATTCTACAAATGCTGGCTGCTGAAACCGCTATCGGAGAGGCTGCCGAAAACGCGCTTGCCATCGAGCCTGCGTACAGCCTTGACAAGGTCGAGCTGCTGCTGACGCAGACCGAGGACGCATATATGCTGATCGGGCGCTTCGGCGCGCCTGCCTTCGGCGGCATCGACAACGTCACCAACGCGCTGCGCCGTGCGGAAGCAGGCGGCGGGCTGAATCCCACCGAGCTGCTGAGTATTGCCCGCGCCCTGCGGGTTATCAAGGGCGTGCGCGACTGGCGCTCCAAATGCGCGGGCGTCAGCACCTCGCTCGACGGCTATTTCAGCGTGCTGTATACCAATCCGAACCTGCACGACCGCATCACGACCTGCATCATCGGCGCGGACGAAATTGCCGACAGCGCGTCGCGCGAGCTTGCCGATATCCGCAGAAAAATGCGTATCGCTTCCTCTAAGGCGCGCGAGGCGCTCGACAAAATCATCCACTCCTCCACCTATCAGAAATACTTACAGGAGGCAATCATCACCCAGCGCGACGGCAGATACGTCGTGCCCGTCAAGCAGGAATACCGCAACATGGTCGCGGGTCTGGTACATGACACCTCGTCCTCCGGCTCCACGGTATTTATCGAGCCGATGGGCGTCGTCAACGCCAACAACGACATCCGCGTACTGCAGGGTGAGGAAGAAAAGGAAATCGAGCGGATTCTCTACGAGCTGTCGGGGATGTGCGCGGGCTGCGCCTCGGATATTATCGACAGCTACAAAACGCTCGTCGAGCTGAACCTGATTTTTGCGAAGGCGCACCTCGCCTATAAAATGAAAGCCGTGCGTCCGAAGATGAACGACAACGGCGTGATTGAGCTGAAAAGCGCGCGTCATCCGCTGATACCGAAGGACAGGGTCGTCCCCGTGGACGTCGCGCTCGGCGACAGCTACGACACCCTCGTCATCACAGGCCCGAATACGGGCGGCAAAACCGTGAGTCTGAAAACCGTCGGTCTGCTGACGCTGATGGCGATGTGCGGGCTGATGATTCCCGCCGCAGACAATTCGCGCCTGAGCGTATTCCGCCGGGTGCTGGTGGATATCGGCGACGAGCAGAGCATTGAGCAGAGCCTTTCGACCTTCTCGGCGCACATCACGAATATCATCGGTATTCTCAAGCTGACCAACCGCTCCACCCTCGCCCTGATTGACGAGCTGGGCGCGGGCACCGACCCGGTTGAGGGCGCGGCGCTGGCGGTAGCTATCCTCGAAAAGCTGCGTGAGCGCGGGGCGAAAATCGCCGCTACTACCCACTATGCGGAGCTGAAGGAATACGCCCTCAAGACAGAGGGCGTGGAAAACGGCTGCTGTGAATTTGACGTCAAGACCCTGCGCCCGACCTACAAGCTGTTGATTGGGATTCCCGGCAAGTCCAATGCCTTTGCGATTTCCAAGCGTCTGGGCATGGAGGACGACGTCATCGAGCGTGCGAAGCTGCTGACCTCATCCGAAAGCAGGCAATTTGAGGACGTTGTGGAAAGCCTGGAGGAAAGCCGTCAGGAGCTGAACGAAGAAATCGAAAAAGCGCGCAGGGCGACCGCCGAGGCACAGGAAAAGCAGGCGCAGGCGGAACAGGCGCTTGAGCGCGCGAAGGCAGACGCAAAGCGCGAGGTCGACTATGCCAGACAAAAGGCGCAGGAGCTGACCGCTAAAACCAGAGCGCAGGCGTATGCGCTGATTGACGAGCTGGAAAAAGCGCAAAAGGAAAAGCGTTATCAGGCGGAGGAAAAGGCAAAATTCAAGAGCGGGTTAAAGGCGCTTGAGGATACCGCCGACCCGGTTCAGCGAGCCGAGGATTCCGGCTACAAGCTCCCGCGCGAGCTGAAGGCCGGCGACAACGTGCTGATTTTTGATATTGATAAAAAGGCTGTCGTCCTCGAAAAGCCCGAGAAGGACAGCGTACTGGTACAGGCGGGCATCATCAAAACCCGCGTGAAGCTGAACAATCTGCGGCTGCTTGAGCAGCAGAACGTCAGCGTGCAGAAGCGCCGCGAGCGCACCGTCACGAAGGACGTTCACGTCGACTCCCGCAACGAAATCGACGTGCGCGGACAGACTGCCGACGAGGCGGTGCTGAACGTCGATCAGGCAATCGACAGCTGCGTACTCTCCAACATTCATCAGCTCACCATCATCCACGGCAAAGGCACGGGCGTTCTCCGCTCGGAGATACAGAATTTTCTGCGCCACCACAAGGCGGTGAAAAGCTTCCGCCTAGGCACCTTTGGCGAGGGCGAAAGCGGCGTGACCATTGTCGAGCTGAAATAATCGTTACAATAAAGAAAGGGGCTGTCGCATTCTCTGTGCGACAGCCCCGGTTTTTTTCATAGAATTACCTTTTATGTTTGGAACAGAAAAGCAAGCATCAGCATTTGGTGAATTCCATCGGGAACAAGAATTCCTTATACTTTTCGAAGCCTGCTGCATCGCCGGCAACATCGGTGACAGTCAGCTTGTTGTCCTTGAGTTCAACAGTGAGGTACTTTGATTCATCCACTTCATCTTCACCGACATAGATCTTGCCGTTGTCATAACGGTATTTGCCCTTACTGCCGGCAGCCTGAAGCTCTGAGAAATCAAAAGACTCCAGAGCGCTCTCAACCGCCTTTTCCAATGTCATATCAGACTGCTTCAAATAAGCGTCAAAGTCTATGCCCATCGCGGCGTAGACCTTCGGCAGAGCGGTCTTCATGCTTTCCTTTATCTTTTCCTCGGCGGCTTTGGCGGAATCCGAATCTGTATATGTGCTGTAGGTGCCGTCGTCATTGAATTCGATGTAAATATCTATGCTTACGCCGTCAAATAATTTTGTGAACTCTTTAAAAATCTCCTGCCGGGCAGCCTCCGCCCCATCAAGCGCAGAGCTGCTTATCTTGTCGATATACTTGTTGAAGTCAAGCTCATACTTCCATTTGCCGGCGACAGAATTTCCACTGCAGGCAGTGAGCGCTGCGAGCATCATCACAACAAGCAACAGCGCAACCGTTCTTTTCAATGTAACTTTTTTCATAAAACACAATCCTTTCTTTCATTTTGGCGGATTCATTCTATAACAATTCACCATAAAAACCTAATTGATTTACGCTTTGGCGGTGAGAACCTGCTTCTGGCGGTTCGGGATTGCGAACGCGACGTTGATTGCGTGGTCGCCGACGCGCTCGATATCAATGAGCATATTCAGGAACACCGCGCCGGATTCGGCGTTGCAGGTGCCGTCGTTCATGCGGGCGATATGCGATATTTTGTATTCGTCCTTACACTCGTCCACCTCGTCCTCAATCTGAATGATACGTTCAATCAGCTCGGGAGACGCGCCCTGCGCGTTGAACATCGCGAAGGACAGCTCCATCAGGGTGCGGCACTTCTCACAGATATCGCGCATTTCTTCCATCGCGGTATCGCTGAAACGGAGATTCCCCTCCAGCACCGTGCGGGTGTATTCGACGATATTCTCGGCATGGTCGCCGATTCGCTCGAGGTCCTGAATCGCGGAGTACATCGCCGCCACAATCTGGCGGTCGTGATCCTCGATATCCAGACCGTTGATTTTGACGATATAATCGGTGATTTGTTTAGAGAGATAGTCGATGACCTTCTCGCGCTCGAGCACCTTGTCGATAGAGCTTTTGTCGCGGTCAAAGAACGCAATCAGCGAGCGGTTGTAGTTCTTCTGCACCAGCCGGGTCAGGCGGGCGACCTCCTTCTCACACTGCAGAACCGCCATCGGCGGGGTGGTGAGGATTCGGTTGTCGATATATTCGACCGCCATCTTGTCCTTTTCCGGATCCTCGTGATAAGGCAGGAGCTTTTTCGTCATCTTCACCATCAGACCCGAGAACGGCATAAAGACAATCATGTTCACAACGTTGAAGAAGATATGCGCGGCGGAAATCTGTGCGCCTACATTGCCGGGGAAGACGCTCTCTATGGTATCGGAAATCGGCAGAATCATCGTCATCGGAACGAGCAGCAGCACGCCGAACAGGGTAATCAAAAGGTTCAGCACGGCGACCTGCTTCGCGTTGCGCTTTGCGCCCATCGCGGAGAGGAACGCAGGCATACACGCGCCGAGGTTCATGCCGTAAACAATGAAGATAGCCTGATCGATGCTGATGGCTCCCGCGGCGCCGAGCGCCATCAGGATACCGACGGACGCGGAGGAGCTTTGGATGATTGCGGTAATCGCAACGCCGAGCAAAAGACCGATCAAGGGGTCGTTGACGCTCTTGAGGATATTGTCGATTGCGCCGTCGGAATTGAGCAGCTTCAAGCCGTCGGACATCATGGTCATTCCGTAGAACAGAATACCGAAGCCGGCGAGAATCTGACCGTAATACTTATAGTTGTTCTTCTTGACGAACATGATGATGACCACGCCGATGAAGATGAACAGCGGGACGATGCTGCCCATGTCAAAGGACAGCAGCACCGAGGTCATACAGGTACCGATTTTTGAACCGAACAGGATACCGACCGTCTGCTCCAGCTCCATCAGACCCGCGTTGGTGAAGCCGACCACCATCGCAGCAGTCGCCGAAGAGCTTTGGATAACGGCGGTAACAACCAGACCAACCAGCATACCGAGGTATTTGTTGGCGGTAATCTTCTCGAGCAGGGTTCTCAGCTTATTACCTGCGGCAAGCTCCAGACCGTCGCCCATGAGCTTCATGCCGAGGAAAAAGAAGCCTAAGCCTCCCAGTACGAGAAACAAATCAGTGATATTCATACTTTACTCCGATTTTTCAGCCGCACGGCTGTTGAAATGTACCGTACAGAAGTATATAGATGATGATAGATATACGGTATTAATTATATTCAAATTTGATTCAGGGTATCTCAAATTACCCTATGATAATAATAACTGATTGCAAAGTCAATAATTTTCCGAAAAAGAAAAATGCACAAAATCGGCAAAGTATACAAATCCTTACCGATTCTGTGCATGAAAAATTGCTAAAACTTTTTCTCTTTTCAACATTATCCGGGGAGGCGCGCCATCAGCAGACTGCCGTTCTCCCTGAGCCAGCGGTTATCCCTGTAATAGTCGGGATAAATCCGCAGCACCAGCGCGTAGAAGCGCTCGCTGTGGTTCATCTCGCGCAGATGGCAAATCTCGTGCGCGACGACGGAATCAATCACCCCGGGCGGGGCGAGCATCAGCAGACAGTTGAAATTCAGATTCTTCTTCGCGGAGCAGCTTCCCCAGCGGGTACGCTGACAGCGGATGGTGATGCGTCCGTAGTCGACGCCCAAAAGTCCGGCGAAGTATCGCACGCGCTGCGGCAGATACGCCTTTGCCTGTGCATACAGACTATCCAGCTCCTCCTGCGTGAGCTTTTCGACCTGCGCCTCACGCGCCTGCTGTTCGCGGTATTTGTTGAGCTGCTTTTCAATCCAGCCCTCATATTTTTTCACGAAATCATCCGCCGAGCGCTTTGAGGTACGGTTCGGCGCACGGACAATCACCTTGCCGTCGCGCACCTCGACCGACATCGTTTTCCGGCGGGATTTTTTTAGTTCATAGTCTATCATAGGTCAAGCGAAATTTGAGCGTTGCCGCTGTACTGTCCGGATCAGTCGTAGAGCTTCTTCCCGCCGACCGGGTAATTTACCGAGTAACGCGCAATATACCGCTGAATGACGGTAGCGTCCATGATGTTGACGCCGGCTCCTGTTATTTTAGCGCGCTGCAGGGTTTTTTCATCCGCGCCGTCGTCATAATCCGCAAGATACCGCTGGATTGCGGTTGCATCCATAATCTCAACCTCGCCGCTGTTATCCGTGTCGCCCAGCAGATAGCTGTCACGTACCTGCAGGGTGAAGGAGCAGGTGTTGTTATAATAGTATGCCTCCGTGACGGCATGGTCGCCGTTGACCGTCATCATCACCGTATAATCACCCTCGGGCAAACCGCCGCTCTTTGTCAGGGAGGTTCCAAAATGCGTATAATAACCCGGTCCAACACTGAAAGAAGAAGAAAATCTCCGGTTAAGCACGGAATTTCCGCCGGCGTCCGTAACGGTAACGTTAATGCCGGTACTTCCGCTGTATCCCGTATCCGCCGCGTTCATCATCACCGGGGTATAGTAGAAGGTCGTATTGCTCTCGATTTTTTTCTGCCACTGATAGGCGGAGCCGCTCAAATCCGTATCCAGATAGGCGCTGATGCTCAAATCGGGAGAGTTGACCTTATCCTTGGTTGCGTCAGCGGAGGCTTCCTTTTCCACGTCCCCGCTGTAGGGCACAAGATAGGTAAATTTATCGAGGGTCGCGTAATTATTCGGGTCTAAATCAAAGCTGAACGAATCAAGGCTGCTGTCATAGGTCAGGGAAACCAACTTCAGGATATCAGGGGCTTCGCGGCGATCCTTATTTCTCTGTTCATCGGAGTCGGAATCGGTCAGGAACAGCCCCGCGTAATAATCCGTATCGGCGCTGTCATAAGCGGTATCGACGATATATCCCCAGCAGGAAACCGCGTGACCGCCTGCGGGTGTTCCCTGATACCGTATATCCAGGCTCAGAATAACACCGCAGCCCTCACGGAGCTTTTGCTGCAGCTGCGTCATACCGTTGACGCCGTCGGTCATAACATCTGACGTTTTGCTTAGCATATCATAGGCGTAATCGGTCAGATAGCCGCCCGTGCCCGCAGTTGCGGACGCGGAAGACGGATTTATCAGCGCGGCGGTGTTCGCGCCGTTGAAGAACCAGCCGAAGCCGTAGTAGGGGTCGCCGGCTTTATTGGTAAACGACGCGATATAATCTTCAAACAAATCGTCGGTCGTTTCAAAGCCCGCCTTTTCCGCCCAGCCGGTATAGGTCAGGATATTGGACGCGGAAGCCGCCCAGCACAGATAATCGTCGCCGTCCGCCTCGCGGGTTTTCTCCGTGTCGATAAAGCTCAGATCCTCCAGCTTGAAGTCTGCTCCCACAGCGTAATTCTCTATGATTTTTCCTTGGATTTCCTCCACCTTATCCGCGCTCAGTCCGACGAGGAACACCTGCTTCGTCGTGTCGGGAATGGTAAAGTCCGCGGAAAAATAGCCGTTGTTGTCCGCGCCTGCCGTCAGTTCGGGAAGCTGTTGCTCTACCGTCAGGACAGGCTCTTCCTCAATCATCAAATCGTAGCTTTCCAGCGCGGAAATCATTTGAGGATCGGGCGCGCCGGCAAGAATCACCTCGTCGCCGTCGACGGTGACAGCCTCGGCATAAATCCCGCCGTCGCCCTCAACCGCCGCAACAGCGGTCATACTGCCGAGCATCGCAGCAGTCAAAAGTAATGATAAGACACAGAGCAGCTTCTTCACAAAATCGCATCCTTTCTGCAAAGTAGGACAATGCCTCCCGTTATTATGCGGGAGGCTTCGTTATATCATAATTATACGAAACGGATGTTCAGCGTATCGGTGCCGGAGGTCGGGACGGTCTTGTTGGAGCTGATGACGATAACAACGTCGCCCTTCTCTACGATTCCGGTCGTGAGCGCCTTTTCGACCGCCTGCTCGGTAATCTCGTCGGAGGTCTGCTTCTCCTCGCCGAGGACAGGACTGACGCCCCAGCTCAGGCAGAGCTTGTTGCAGACCTGCTCGGAGGTCACGACAGCGATAATCGGACAGCTCGGACGGCACCGCGCCATCGCGCGCGCAACCGCGCCGGTCTTGGACTCCGCGATAATCGCCTTCGCGTTGACGTTTTCGGCAACGGTCTTTGCCGCTTCGCAGATATTCTCGCGGAAGCCCGACATATCCGTCTGGGTCGCGGACGCACCCTTCAACAGCATCAAATCCTCGTTGCGCTCGGCAGCGGTACAGATGTCGCTGAGCGCCTTGACCGACTCGACGGGGTACATACCCGCCGCGCTCTCGCCGGACAGCATAACGGCGGAGGTGCCGTCGTATACGGCGTTGGCGACGTCGCTGATTTCCGCACGGGTCGGGCGGATATTGGTGGTCATGCTCTCGAGCATCTGGGTCGCGGTAATCACATATTTGCCCGCAAGCACGCACTTACGGATAATCATTTTCTGAATCTGGGGCAGGTTGATGAACGGTATCTCAACGCCCATGTCGCCGCGCGCGACCATGACGCCGTTGCTGACCTCGATAATGCGGTCGATATCGTCCACACCGCTCTGGTTCTCTATCTTGGAGATAATCTCGACGTCCTCATAGCCGAGCGAGTCGATATAATCGCGCAGCTTGATAACGTCGTCGGCAGAGCGCACAAAGGACGCGGCGATAACATTAACGCCCTGCTTTAAGCCGAATTCAATATCCGCGCGGTCAACGGGGGAAATATACGGCATATTGATGGTGAATCCGGGGATGTTGATGCTCTTGCGGTTAGAGAGCTTGCCGCCCTTGAGCACCTTTGTCACAATGCAGTCGGGACGGACGCCGGTGACCTCGGCGGCAATTTTTCCGTCGTCAAAAAGGATTTTTTTACCGACAGCGCGGGAATCCTTTCTGAAAACATCAATCAGCTTCGGATAAGAAATACTCGCGCCCTCGTTGTCGCCCTTGCCCTTTTCTGCATAGAGCTTGAACTCCTGACCCTCTACAAGCATGGTGGAACCGTCCTCAAAGGTACCGACGCGAATCTCGGGGCCCTTGGTGTCCAAAAGAAGCGCGACGGTCTTGCCGCTCTTTGCAATCGCTTTCTTGACGCGCGCAAAGCGCTCAGACATCACGTCATACTCACCGTGCGACATATTGAAGCGCGCGACATTCATGCCGGCGTCAATCATCTGTACCAGAGTATCGACGTCGTCACACGCGGGACCCATCGTGCAAACTATTTTTGTCATTCTCATATTTGTTAACCCCCTTGTTGTTGGCAGCTTCCGGGAGGACTGCCTCCTGCCCGGTTCCCTGTTCCAAATTCCTTAATTATTATCATATCATAGATTATCAAAAATTGAAAGGGGGTTTTACGAAATTTTATACTGTATTCAATAAAAGCTTTCAAACAGTATCAGTGTAATTGACGAAGAAAATTCCGCAGGAAATCAGCAGGATGCTGACGAGGTACATCGGGTCAAAAATCTGACGCTCGCCGAGGATAAGGAACGACCACACCGCGCCGAAAACCGGAATCAGCAGGTTGAAGATAAGGATTTGTCCCGCGTCATGGTAAGTGAGCAGCGCCGTCCAGAGCGAGAACGCCGCCGCGGACACAAACGCGAGATACAGGGTCAGCCAAAAGCCATTTGCGGAAAGCGCAAAGCCGCCGCCCATCGGGAGCGCGACCGAAAGAATCAGCACCGCGCCGATCATCAGCTGATAAGCGGTCATCTCAAAAACCCTGCCCTGTGCGACGCGCTTGCCGATAAACGAGCCTGCGGTATTGAGCAGCGCCGCAATCAGTACAAAGCCCTCGCCCGTAAGGGTAACGCCGCCGTCAAGTCCCGAGGTATTCACGGCGATAATGCCGAGAAAGCCGAGCAGGACGCCGGTGATTTTCAGCGCCGTCAGCCGTTCTTCCCTGAAAAACAGCGGTGCGAACAGCACGGCGAAGAATGCCGACGCGGCGGTCAGAATCGAGGTTTTTGTCGCGGAGGTATTCGCCACGCCGATGTAGTTGAGAATATACATCAGCCCCGTCTGCACCATGCCGTAGAGGACGGCGCCGCCAATCATGTTGCGCGGAATCAGCGGGGGCTTTCTGTGAACCGCCCACGCCGCGATAAATACCATCAGCCCCGCCAGCAGAAACCGTGCGCCCGCAAAGGCGAGCTTGTCCGCGACGGAGGTAATATTCAGTTCTGCGTAGCTGTATTTAATCACCGGGTACGCCGAGCCCCACAGCGCGGTACAGAATATCGCGCCAACCACGGCGAACCATCGTTTTTTGAACAGGCTGTTCATGGAAAACCTCGTTTACTGCGGAAATGAAAATCAAATCATGCAGGCGTCCGAACCTGCACCGTTATCTGAAAAAGAAAGCCGAAGCACAGCGCCTCGGCTCTTTGTTATCTTTCATTCATCGGGATATAGTCTGTTTCCTCGCACACGCTCATATATGCGGGGCGGATAATCTTCTTGACGTTCAAAAGCTCCTCGATACGGTGGGCGCTCCAGCCGGAGATTCTCGCCACCGCGAAAATCGGGGTATACAGCTCCTTCGGCAGACCGAGCATATTGTAGACAAAGCCCGAGTAGAAGTCGACGTTAGCCGACACGCCCTTGTAAATCTTGCGATGCTTGGCGATGACCTCGGGCGCTAAGCGCTCGATACGCGAATACAAATCGTATTCCTTCTGTCTGCCCTTTTCGACCGCAAGCTCTTCGACAAAGCCCTTGAACACGCGCGCTCTCGGGTCGGAAATCGAATAGACCGCGTGACCGATACCGTAAATCAAGCCGCTCTTGTCGTAGGCGTCCTTATTGACGATACGCTCGAGGTACGCGGCGATTTCCTCGTCGTCCCTCCAGTCCTTGACGTTCTTCTTGATTTCCTTCATCATGCCCATGACGCGCAGATTCGCGCCGCCGTGCTTGGGACCCTTCAGCGAACAGAGCGCCGCCGCGATAGCGGAATAGGTGTCGGTACCCGAGGAGGTCACGACGCAGGTGGTAAAGGTGGAGTTGTTGCCGCCGCCGTGCTCGGCATGGAGAATCAGCGACAGGTCAAGCACCTTCGCCTCCAGCGGGGTAAACTGACAGTCGGGGCGCAGGGTACGCAGCAGCATCTCGGCAGTCGGCTCGGACGGCAGGGAGTTATGGATAAACAGGCTCTCGCCCTTGGTGTAGTGGTTGTACGCCTGATAGGAATAGACCGTCAGAAGCGGGAACAGAGAAATCAGCTTCAGGCACTGGCGCAGAACATTGTCGACGGACAGGTTCATCACGTCGTGGTCATAGGACGCAAGCGTCAGCACCGCCTTCGCGAGCGAATTCATCAAATCCTTGCCCGGCGCCTTGAGAATAACATCGCGCACAAAATGCTTGGGCAGTACGCGCGAATCGGACAGCAGCTTCATAAAGCCGTCCAGCTCGGCGGCGTCAGGCAGCCTGCCGAACAGCAAAAGGTAGGTGACCTCCTCAAAGCCGTAACGGTCGTCCGCGATACAGCCCCGGATAATATCCTCGACGTTGATGCCGCGATAGAACAGCTTGCCGTCGGTCGGCACAGCCTTTCCGTCTACGATTTTATTCTGGCGGATTTCGCTGACCTCGGTCAGCCCCGTCAGCACGCCCTTACCATTAAGGTCGCGCAGACCGCTGTAGACGTTGTATTTCAGATACAGCTCCTTATCAATATTACTGTTCGCAATACAATCCTGCGCGAGCTCCTGAATCCTGCTATCGCTTGTGCTTAACTGTGCCATAAAATCACTTCCTTATATCAATAGGCATTTTGTCAGACAGACAAGTGCGGAGGTAAACGTGTTACCCGACTATTATACAGGATTTTAATGCATTAGTCAAATCTTGTTTGTAGTTAGTAGTTTTTAGTTAGTAGTTTTTAGTTAGTAGCTAATAGTTAGTAGTTAATAGTTAATAGAAATCAGGTGCGGGCAGCGCCCGCCCTACAACTAACGCCTAGTCGGTAGTTAGTAGTTATTAGTTATTAGTTAATATAAATCGGGTGCGGGCAGCGCCCGCCACCAACCACCAACTACCAACCACCAACTACCAACCATTTTCACACAACATTCCGAATCCGTTCATAATTTGTTCATAAATTCAACATTTTCAACACACACAGCCCCTGTATCATAAAACCATCGAAAGAAAAACACGGCAAAACGCGAAAGGAGAGCTGAACATGGCTTTCACATACATCTTCAAAAGAATCGAGAAAAAATATATGCTTACGCAGGAGCAGTACGAATACATCCTCGACAAAATCGCTCCGCATACACATCCCGACCGCTTCGGCGAGACCGTCATCCGCAACATCTACTTCGACAACACCGACGACGAGCTGATTGAAACCTCGCTGAAAAAGCCGGTCTACAAGGAAAAGCTCAGACTCCGCTCCTACGGGATCCCCGAGGCGGACAGCAACGTATTCTTTGAAATCAAGAAGAAGTACAAGGGCGTTGTTTACAAGCGCAGAATCTCGATGACCCGCGACACGGCGTACCGCTACATCGAAACAGGAGAGCTTCCCGAGGATTTGGTCGGCAACATCCCCGTCGAAATCGACTACATGATTCGCCGCTACCGCCTTTTCCCCAAGGCGTTCATCAGCTACAAGCGTCTGGCGCTCGTCGGCGACACCGACCCCGAGCTGAGAATCACCTTTGACAGCGAGATTACCTCCCGCTACAACGACGTCCGTCTGGAGAGCGACGCTCCCGGCGAACAGCTCCTCCCCGAAAACACCCACCTGATGGAGATCAAAATCCCCGGCGCTATGCCGCTCTGGCTCGCACACGTTCTCTCCGAGAAGAGCATCTATCCGCAGAGCTTCTCAAAATTCGGCACCGCGCACATCCGCAGAAAACAACAGTTCCTTTACAACCGCCCCCAATATAAAAAAGCGGCGAGCTTTTGAAGGAACCGCCGGCAGACAAAACCCATTATCGCCGGTTATAAAAACTACCGACTGACAAAATAAAGAAATACACTTTCCCATAGGAGGATGAACAGCATGACATTCAATTCAATTTTCACAGGTGACAGTATCACTCTGGTACAGGGTCTGATTACCGCGGGCACAGCGCTCGGTCTGGGACTGATTTCAGCCCTGGTATATATGTACAAGAGCTATTGCTCCAAAAGCTTCGCGGTAACGCTGACGATTATCCCCGCGATAGTCGCGATGCTCATTATGATGGTCAACGGTCTTACGGCAGGCGCGGGAATCGCGGTGCTCGGCGTATTCTCACTGGTGCGCTTCCGTTCACAGCCCGGCTCGTCACGCGAGCTGCTTGCGATTATGCTCAGCATGGCAATCGGTCTTGCCTGCGGCGGCGGTTACGTCACCTTCGCGGTATTCGCGGCGATTATCGTCTGGATTGCATGGCTCATCCTCTTCTCCACCCCGTTCGGCAGCACCGCCAAAAAAGAGCTGAAAATCGACATCCCCGAAAACCTCGACTACGACGGCTTGTTCGACGATATCTTCGCCGAGTTCACCACCCGTCAGGAGCTTGTCGCCGTCAAAACCGTCCAGATGGGCAGCGTCTACGAGCTGAGATACCATGTCACCTTCAAGCGTGACAAAAATGAGAAAGAATTTCTCGACGCGCTCAGAGCACGCAACGGCAACCTGCCCCTGCAGGTCGGCAGAGTATCCACTGATACCGAGCTGTAAAATTTGATACTAATAGATGTCAGCGGAAAATTTCGCAGAGCAAGGCGGACGACGCAGGCATACTGACGTATGCCAAGAAATCCAACACAGCTATGCGGAATTTAACGCGACAGATAATAAAGGTTTTTATTTAGGATTAGTATGAGTACTTCTTCATTTTTAATGCTCCTTATAAGGAAACGCACTTGGATTTCTCCAAGTGCGTTTCTGCTTTATGTTACGGTTTTGGCTTTCCGATACCGGTATCGGAAAGTCCGTTAACAAGATAGAGTCGGATTGCGGTCGCGTCGAGAATGGTCACTTCCCCGTCGCCGTCTGTGTCTGCGACAGCCTCGATATATTTCTGCACCGGCAGCAGCGCCAACACGCGCTGAATCACGGTCGCGTCGAGTACGGTGACATCGCCGTCGCCGTCCGCGTCTCCGAAAATACACGGCGTATCATCCCCGATAAAGGTACTTTTCAGCCACGCCGCACGCCCGGCGCACCAGCTTTTGAAATAATCGAGATTTTCCCGATAGGTGGAATCGGGCATTCTGTTAAAATTCTTATAGTAGACGATCCGCCACTTCGCGTCGGTAAAGTTCCTGTCAATCGCGGCTCGGTAGGTCTGATAAAGCGTATCTATCACCCCGCCCTGCGCGCCGATGCTGTCGAGGTAATCGCGGTGGTCGAGGTACACCCCGCGCACCTCGTCAAAAAACCAGCGATACCCGCACAGCCATTGATACAGGTGCTTTGTGTTACAGTAAAATCCATCGGTCTTTTGGGCGGCGGCGTAATTAACGGAAGCTTCCGCGTCTTCATTACCCATCGACAGGTCGTAGTCCCACGCGGGACCCGCATAAAGCTTACCGCCCTTGTAATAGAAAAATACCGAGCTGTAGTCAAAATCGACAGGCTTGATAAACTCGTTGAGAAGATAATACTTTGCGAAGGATGCCACGTCGATTTTTTGCTCAATCTCTTCGCGGCTGCCGGATTTCAGCGTTTCGATAATGTCATCCATCGTGCCCTGAATATAGGCGAGCTGTTCCCCGGTCGGCTCCTCCGGCTCGTTGCAGACAAAGCGGATACCGTTCGTCCTGAAATAGGTTGCGCCCTCTTCGACGCGGTTATATTCGCGCTCGATCAGAAAGTCGTTCATGCCGCCGTTGCTTTCGATATCAATATCGACGCGGGTGCTGCCCTCCTGTACCGGCTCAATCAGATGATAACAGCCGCGGAAGCTGCCGTCCATCCAGACCTCGACAATCCGCTGTTCGGAGGTGTAGTCAAGCCCCAGCTCGGCAGCGATACCGACGCCGACAAAATTCCTCAGCTGCGTCGAGTCAAAAGCGTTCGCAAGCAGCGCCCATTTTTTCGCCTTGCCCATGCCGAGAACGTCGAGCTTCTTCGAAAACTTGACGGTATAGGGCTTTTTATTCAGGTTCGAGGTGCTGTTGCCCCGGATTTTCACCTGCGCCTCGCCGCTGATTTCGGTGCCGTCCGTATCCGTGACCGTAACGGCAGCGTCGGTATAGCCGTCCGCTTTTTTGAGCTGTAAGCCGTTGCCGTCAGACGTCACAATATGTACCTGCGGTACGTCAAGCGGTACAGGAGCGACGGTATCCTCAGCAGACGCGGACAGCCCGCAGACGGAAAATGTCATCAAAATAAGACTGATACACAGAACGAAGGAGAGTGTTTTTTTCGTCTTGAACACCTCTTATCATCATACTGCTTTCATCTTACCTTTGATCCGGCGGAATGTAAACCTTTACGACAAATTCGTAATATCCGTTGCAAAAAAGTAACCCGTCCGTAGGGACGGGTTAACAAATCCTGTAAAATTCAGCGGCTGCTTACGCCTTGCCGACAGAGCCGAAGATCTCCATCTTCTCTTTTACCTTGGCTTTGATTGCCTCGGTACCGGGAGCGAGGAGCTTTCTGGGGTCGAAGCCCTTGCCCTTGAGATCCTTGCCTTCTTCGATATACCGGCGGGTCGCCTCGGCAAAGACGAGCTGGCACTCGGTGTTGACGTTGATTTTGGAAACGCCGAGGGAGATCGCCTTCTTGATCATATCGTCCGGGATACCTGTACCGCCGTGGAGTACGAGAGGCATAGCGCCTGTCTTTTCCTGAATCGCAGCAAGCGTCTCAAAGGACAGACCCGGCCAGTTCTCGGGATAGACGCCGTGGATGTTGCCGATACCGGCAGCAAGCATGGTAACGCCGAGGTCGGCAATCATCTTGCACTCATCGGGATCGGCACATTCGCCCATACCGACAACGCCGTCTTCCTCGCCGCCGATAGCGCCGACCTCTGCCTCAAGGGAAAGGTTGAGGTCGTTACAAATGTTGACCAGCTCTTTTGTCTTTTCAAAGTTCTCCTCAATCGGATAGTGAGAGCCGTCGAACATGATGGACGAGAAGCCCGCCTCGATACACTTCTTCGCGCCCTCGTAGGAACCGTGGTCGAGATGGAGAGCAACCGGAACGGTGATATTCAGCTCTTCAATCATACCCTTAACCATGCCGACAACGGTCTTATAGCCGCACATATACTTGCCGGCGCCCTCGGAAACGCCGAGGATAACCGGGGACTGAAGCTCCTGAGCAGTCAGCAGAATCGCCTTTGTCCACTCAAGGTTGTTGATGTTGAATTGACCGACTGCATAGTGGCCGGCCTTTGCCTTTGTCAGCATTTCTTTCGCATTAACTAATGGCATAATGAATCCTCCTTAAATAAAATTCAAATGAAAATTTGATTCATCCGCTTACATTATAGCATTGAATCGAAGCGGACGCAATACGTAAAAAGAAAATAAAGTCAGAAATCAAAGGATTATTTTGCTTGCTAAATGCCCCTTTTCGTATTATAATGTTATAGAATAGGCTTCTTTTGGAAAAGGGCGCCTACTGGCGGCTACTAAAAATGCCCTCCCTGCGAAGGAAGGGTGGCACAACGTGCCGGGAGGGTTCAGCAGGGCTTTGATGTGATTCTGCACAATCGTCTTTCTGCCGCCTCGCAATAGGACCCCTCAGTCGACATCCGTCGACAGCTCCCTTTGTCAAAGGGAGCCTATAGACCGCTGATCATCAATAATTATTATTCAAGGAGGAACTACCATGCCTTTTATCAACGCAAAATTTTCCGGCGCCGTCAGCCCCGAAAAGGAGCTTGAGCTGAAATCCGCCCTCGGCGAAGCGATCACCCTGCTGGGCAAGCCCGAGCGTTACCTGATGGTTCAGATTCAGGATAACTGCCGTCTGTACTTCGGCGGCAAAAACGACAAGCCGATGGCGTTCTTTGACGTTGCGCTTCTGCACTCTGCGCCGCGCGCGTCCTACGAAAGCCTCACCAAACGCCTGTGTGAAATCTCCAAGGAATGTATGGGCGTTGACGGCGAACAGGTCTACGTCAAATTTGAAGAAACCGAAAGCTGGGGCTATGACAGCTTCATGTTCTGATGAACGGAGCATATTTCCGTCCCCGGCAAGCAACACGTAAAGCCTGTATCAACAGAGCAAGAAAGGAACACCCATGAAAAGCTATCGCAAGGAGCTGTGGTTCAATGTGCCGCAGCGCAGAAAAATCATCAATATCACCCGCGAGGTGCAGGATGCAATCGACGAAAGCGGTATCAAGGAAGGGCTGGTGCTGGTCAATGCAATGAACATCACCGCGTCCGTTTTCATCAACGACGACGAGCCGGGGCTTCATCAGGACTACGAAAACTGGCTCGAAAAGCTCGCCCCCGAAAAGCCGTACAGTCAGTACAACCACAACGGCTTTGAGGACAACGCCGACGCGCATCTCAAGCGCACCGTCATGGGGCGCGAGGTCGTCTGCGCGATTACCGGCGGCGCTTTGGACTTCGGCACATGGGAGCAGATTTTCTACTATGAGCTGGACGGAAAACGCCGCAAGCACGCCCTGATTAAAATTATCGGGGAATAACCGCCGGCGCGTTATTTAGAGGGAGAAAAACGCCCTCTTGTACTAATATCCGGGAGGAATGTATATGAAAATAGTTGTACTTGCCGGAGGAATCTCCTCCGAGCGCGACGTATCAATTTTATCAGGCTCTAAAATTGCCGCAGCGCTCCGTACCAAGGGACACAAGGTCGTGACAATCGACCCCTACATGGGCTATGAACAGCCGCTCGACGACGTTGAAAGCCTGTTTGAAAATAACTATGATTTTACACAGAATGCCGTCATCAAAAAGGAAGCGCCCGATATCGAGGCGGTCAAAAAGACCCGCAAAAATCAAAACAGCGTCTACTTCGGCGACCACGTACTTGATATCTGCCGCGCGGCGGATATCACCTTTCTCGGTCTGCACGGCGGCGAGGGCGAGGACGGTACCGTTCAGGCGGCGCTGCGGCTCAACGGCATCAAATACACCGGCTCCGATATGCTCGGCGCGGCAATCGCGATGCACAAGGGCGTGACAAAGGGCATCTTCCTCAACTCCAACGTCCCCACTCCGAAGAGCCGCCTGTACAAGCGCGAATTTGCCAACAGCAAATATCTCGACAGCTGGACGACCTACCCCTGCGTTGTCAAGCCCTGTTCGGCAGGCTCGTCGGTCGGTGTGCAGATTGTCGCCGACCGCGACGGACTGCTTGCGGCGCTGGCGGCGGCGTTCACCTATGACGACGACGTGCTGGTGGAGGAATACATCAAGGGCCGCGAATTCTCGGTCGGTATCTTAGGCGGCAAGGCGCTGCCTGTGATTGAGATTATCCCCAAGAACGGCTGGTATGATTACGAGAACAAATATCAGGAGGGCGCGACCGAAGAAGTCTGTCCCGCAAAGCTTGACCCGAAGATTGCCGAAAGAATGCAGCGCGAGGCGGAGCACGCCTTTGAGGTGCTGCGCATGAAAGCCTACGGACGCGTCGATTTTCTGCTCGACAAAAACAACGACCTCTTCTGTCTGGAAGCGAACACCCTGCCCGGCATGACGCCGGTATCGCTGCTCCCGCAGGAAGCAAAGGCGGCAGGCATCGACTTCCCTACCCTGTGTGAGAAAATCATCGAGCTGTCATTAATAAAATACAGATAACAAAATACAGATAACAGTGAACAGTGAACAGTTAACAGTGAAGGGCGGGCGCTGCCCGCACCCGATTCCTATATATTCCAAAACGCGTCAGCGTTTCCCTTAACTGTTATCTGTTATCTATTATCTGTTACCTGAATTTCGGAGGTTCTATGAAACCGATTACTTTACGCGAGGTTGCTCAAGCGTGCGGCGGCACGCTCCACGGCGACCCGGATCTGCAAATCACATCCATCGTCACCGACAGCCGCAAGGCAACAAGCGGCTCGCTGTTCGCTGCAATCAAGGGCGCGCGCGTCGACGGTCACCGCTTCATTCCCATGACGGTGGAGCAGGGCGCGGTATGCGTCTTATGCGAGGATATTCCCGGAGTCGATACCCCCTACATTCAGGTGGAATCCACCCTCACCGCGCTCAAGGGGATTGCCGAATACTACCGCTCGCTGTTCACAATTCCGTTCATCGGCGTGACGGGCAGCGTCGGCAAGACCTCGACCAAGGAGCTCATCAGCGCTGTCCTCAGTCAAAAGTATAATGTCCTCAAAACCGAGGGGAACTTCAACAATGAGCTGGGCGTTCCGCTGACGCTGTTCGGGCTGGAGGAAGCCCACGAAGCCGCCGTTATCGAAATGGGAATCTCGGACTTCGGCGAGATGACACGTCTGTCAAAAATGGTGCGCCCCGACATCAGCGTGATTACCACGATCGGCTACTGCCACCTCGAGAATCTCGGCGACCGTGACGGCGTGCTGAAAGCCAAAACCGAGATGTTTACCTACCTGAGAGAAAACGGCAAAATCATCCTCTGCCACGACGACGATAAGCTCCGCACCGTCACGGACTATAAGGGAATCAAGCCGGTTTTCTACGGCACCGACCCGTCCGACGAATACTATGCGGATAATATTGAGGAGCTGCTGCTTGACGGCGTGCGCTGTACGCTTCACCACGGCGGCAGCACAATCGACGTGACCATCCCCGCGATGGGGCGGCACAATGTGCTCAACGCCCTCTGTGCGATGGCGGTCGGCAAACAGCTCGGACTGAGTGACGAAGAAATCAAAGCGGGTATCGAGAGCTTTCAAAACGTCGGCTCGCGCAATCATATCATCCGCACCCGCGGCATGACGGTGATTGACGACTGCTATAACGCGAACCCCACCTCGACCAAGGCGGGACTGAACACCCTGTCGAATTTCGACGGCAGGAGGGTCGCCCTGCTCGGCGATATGAAGGAGTTGGGCACGGATGAATTGGCGCTTCACCGCGAGGTCGGCGCGTATGCCAAGGAAAAGGGAATCGACCTGCTGATTGCGGTCGGCGAGCTGAGTAAAGAAACCGCCGAGGGCTTCGGCGCGGAAGCAGTATATTACGCGACCGTTGAGGAGTGTATCGCGGAGATTCCGAGCGTTCTCAAGGAGGGCGACGCGGTACTGGTCAAGGCGAGCCACAGTATGCACTTCGAGAAAATCGTCGAAGCATTACAAGGAGATTCATAATGAAATTTATTTCATGGAACGTCAACGGTCTGCGCGCCGTTGTCGGAAAAGGATTTAAGGATATTTTTACTGAACTGGACGCAGATTTCTTCTGCTTACAGGAAACGAAATTACAGGAGGGTCAGATCGACCTTTCCTTCAACGGCTACGAAAGCTACTGGAACTACGCCGAGAAAAAGGGCTACTCCGGCACGGCGATATTTACGAAGCACACGCCGCTGTCCGTCAGCTACGGACTGGGCATTGAGGAGCACGATCATGAGGGGCGCGTAATCACGCTGGAGTATGAGGACTTTTACCTCGTCACCGTCTACACCCCGAACTCACAGGACGGTCTGAGACGGCTCGATTACCGTATGCAGTGGGAGGACGATTTCCTCGCCTACATAAAGTCTTTGGACGGGAAAAAGCCCGTTATCTACTGCGGCGACCTGAACGTCGCGCATCAGGAAATCGACCTGAAAAATCCGAAGTCGAACCGCAAGAACGCGGGCTTTACCGACGAGGAGCGCGGCAAGATGTCCGCCGTCCTCAGCTCGGGCTTCACCGACACATGGCGCAGCCGCAACCCCGATGCCGAGGGTGTGTACTCCTGGTGGAGCTACCGCTTTAACGCCCGCAAGAACAACGCGGGATGGCGCATCGACTACTTTATCGTGTCCGACCGCATTACCGGCAAAATCACGGACGCAAAAATCCATACCGGAATCTTCGGCTCCGACCACTGTCCCGTCGAGCTGGATGTAGAATTTTGAGTAAATAATCAGCACAGCGTAACCAAACATTACGCTGTGCTTTTTCATAACAGTATCTCTTTTTTCGGAGTGACATAAACCGTCTTGTAGTTAACGTAAATCACCTTGCCGGGCTTTGCGCCGGCGGGCTTGCTGACATTCCTGACGGCGGTATAATCGACGGGTACCTGCGCGCTGTCCTTCGCCTTGGAGTGCGCCGCGGCAATCTGTGCCGCTTCAAGAATCGCCGTGCCGCTGACCTCTCTGCCGTCCGAAACAATAATCACGTGCGTGCCGTGGATGTTCTTCGTGTGCAGCCAGATATCGCTTTTGCGCGCGGTGCGCAGGGTCAGCGTATCGTTCTGGACATTGTTGCGCCCGACCAGAATCCGGAAGCCGTCGGAGCTTTGGTACTCAATCGGCGGCAGGGGCTTATCCTTGCGCTTTGCGCCCTTGACGGGACGCAAATAGCCCTGCTCGCGCAGCTCGGCGCGAATCGCGGACAGCTCCGCCTCAGTCTCGCAACGCGACAGCATATCCTGCACGCTCTCGATATATTCCAGCTCCTGCGACGCTTTCGCAATCTGCGCGGTGAGCATGGTCTCGCGGGTTTTCGCCTTGTTGTACTCCTTGTAATACCGCTGGGCGTTCATCGCGGGAGTGATTGCGGGATTCAGCGGAATCGTGATCGGCGCGTTATCCTCGGCGTAGTAATTCTCTACCGTCGCAGAGGACGCGCCCTTCTCTATCCGGTACAGGTTCGCCTGCAATAAATCGCCCTTGATTCTAAGCTGTTCGCGGTCGGCGCATTTCTTCAAATCCGCCTTTTGCAGATTGATTTTGCGCGCGAGGCGGTCGACGGTATTCGACAGCAGACGGTTGAGGTCTGCGGACTTCGCCTTCATCCGCGCAAGACGGTCGCGGTCGGAGAAGAACGAGTCGAGCAGCTCGGAATAGGTATCGAAGTGTTTTATTTTCAGCGCGCCGCCGTACTGACGGATATCCATGAAGCAAAAATCCATCGGCGCACCGTCGGATTTATAGACGAGGGTCGGCTGACCCATGCCGTTTTCGACCTGCTCCTTGAGCGCTTCAATCACCGCGTCAAGTCCCTCGCTCTGCGCGCGGAATGCGACCTCACGCGCAATGATTGGGGAGATTCCCTGAATGGTATTCAGCACCGCTCTGTCGTCGCCGCCGAGGTCGATAATGCGGCGGCAGATTTCGCTGACGGATGCTTCCTCGATACATAGCTTATCCTGCATCGGCGGGAGGGTATAGGGCAGCTTCGGAAGCAGGACGCGTTCCTCGGACTCGGAGAAGTCGATGCGCTTGATTGAGTCAATCACGCTGCCGTCGCCGCCGGTGAGAATCGCGTTGGAGTAGCGCCCCATGATTTCGATATACAGCCGCAGCATTTCACGGTCGCCGATTTCGTTCAGCGCGTCGAAATGCAGACAGAGGATACGCTCGTTCTTCGGCTGGGAAATCTCGCTCAGCCGCGCGCCGCCGAGGCGTTTTCTCAGCAGCATACACATCATCGGCGGGACGGGCGGATTCTCAATCGAGCAGGCGGAGATATGGACGCGCGGTGAATCGGACAGGCGAATCAGCAGCTTCTTCACACCCTCCTGCGTGCGGAACGCAAACACCAGTTCATCCCGTGCGGGCTGATAAATCTGATTGACTCTTGCCCCGAGCAGGTTCGCTCTCAGTTCCTTTTTGACCATCGTCATCATAATGCCGTCAAACGCCATATTCTCACCTCCCAATCCGGTAAATTCTCTGAAATCTTTATTACGATATTGTCGCAGTTATTTACATTCCGCTATATATTTGCTATATTGTTTCTGCAAGGAGCTATCCACATATACGGTAGGCGGTTAACCCTCTGCTGACGAACGTCATTACAGAGGGACTGTGACCCTCTGTTTACATAGAAACCCTGCGGGGAATTTGTATATAGAGGGTGATAGCATGGAAATGTATTTCATTTTCGCGCGCGCTCATACTCTTATATTCCATCGGATTTATACTGAGTATAAAGAAATAACCGCCCATCTGCACTAAGGGCGGTTGTTTCAAGAAATAACCAATCATAGGGCTAACCGTCTATCGGATAACTCCTTGTATTTATATTATAGCAAGTATATGTGATATGTCAAGGCTTATTTATGATATTTTGACCCGCGGGAGATCTGGAACGCGCGGTAGATTTGCTCGAGCAGCATCACGCGGCACAGCTGGTGCGGGAAGGTCATCTTCCCCATGCTCAGGCAAAAGTCGGCGCGGGCTTTCAGCGCATCGGACAAGCCCCACGAGCCGCCGATGATGAAGTCGACCGTGCTCGCGGTCTGCTGAATCTCCTCCAGTCTTTCGGACAGCTCCTCGGAGCTGATATTCTTCCCCTCGACGCACATCGCAATCACGTAATCTCCCTTGCAGATTTTCGCGAGAATCCGCTCGCTTTCAGCGGTGATTGTCTGCCGGATTTCCGCGGCGGAGGGGTTCTCCCCCACCCGCTCCTCGGGCAGCTCAACGATGTTCAGCTTACAGAGGGGCTTCATTCTTTTTACGTATTCTTCTACAGCGTCGCGCAGATAGCTCTCCTTGAGCTTGCCGACGCAGAACAGATTCACACTCAGCATAATTCACCTAAAAGGTCACGGATTTTCCGTTGGTTTCGATGGGCGCAACGTCAATCGTATAGTCGGTATCGACCGTCATTCCCGCGGCATTCAGCGATTGAACCGATTCGCTGACGGCAAGCGAGGGCAGGTTATTCTCGGGGCTGAGATGTCCGAGAATGATGCGCGTCAGTCCCGCTTCGACAAACGCGGGCAGCGCCTCGGCACAGGCGGGGTTGGAAAGATGCCCGCTGTCGGAGAGGATGCGCTGCTTCAGGACGTAGGGATACGGCCCGTTTTTAAGCATATTCAAATCGTGGTTGGACTCCACGACGGCAAGGTTGGAATGTGCAAGCGCCGTCTTTGCACTTTCGGTCAGATAGCCGGTATCGGTAATGATACTCAGCCGTCTGGCGTCGGGCGTTTCGATAAAATACCCGCAGCTCTCGGCGGCGTCGTGTGAGGTTTCGACGCGTTCGACGCGGAAGTCGGCGGTTTCCGTCACATCCTCAATCACATTCAGGCGTGCGCAGGCAGGCACCTTGTCACCGCGGACAAGCTCGTCCAGCGTTCCCTTCGTCGCGTAAAGCGGAATATCATAGCGCTTGAGCATCACCTTGAGGGCGCTGATGTGGTCGGTGTGTTCATGGGTAATGAACAGCGCGCGGACGTCGCCGAGCGATAAGCCATTCACAGACATTGCCGCCTCAAGCTGTTTGAGGTTGCGTCCCGCGTCAACGAGAATCGCCGTGCGGTTGCCCTGTATGTAATAGGAATTGCCCTTGCTGGACGAAAAAAGCGGTACGATTTTAGCCATGTATTTACTCCAAACAGTATCAGGTGCGGGTGTTCCCGCCCTTCACTCTTCATTCTTCACTCTTAACTCTTCACTAAAAAAGGGCACCTAAGTGCCCTTATATTATGCTGTTGTTGCGGCATCTTCCTTATCGGGGAAATAAACCTTCTTGATATCCGCGCCGAGCGACTGGAACTTGGTAACGACATCCGAGTAGCCGCGCTCGATATAGCTGATATTGCTGATGTTGGTGGTCCCCTCGGCAACCAGTCCCGCAATCAGCATCGCCGCGCCTGCGCGCAGGTCGGTCGCCTTGACGGGAGCGGCAGTCAGATGACCGCCCTCGATAATCGCCAGCCGTCCCTCGACCGAGATATTCGCGCCCATACGGACAAGCTCGCTGACATACTGGTAACGGTTATCCCATACGCTCTCGTTGACGATGGAGGTACCCTTGACGGTGGTCAGCAGCGCCACAAACTGGGGCTGGCAGTCGGTCGGGAAGCCCGGGTGGGGCATGGTCTTGATATTCACGCGGGTCAGCGGACGCTGTGTCGCGTCGACGATGACCGCCTCGTCGTATTCGTCAATCTCACAGCCCATCTCGCGCAGCTTGGAGGAAATGCTCTCAAGGTGCTTGGGGGTGATATTACGGACGGTGACGGAGTATTTACCCCTTGTCGCGGCGGCGGCAGCCATGTAGGTGCCCGCCTCAATCTGGTCGGGGATGATGGAATAGGTCACGCCGTGCAGATAGTCGACGCCGCGGATTTTGATAACGTCGGTACCTGCGCCGCGGATATTCGCGCCCATGGAGTTGAGGAAGTTCGCGAGGTCAACGATATGCGGCTCCTTGGCGGCGTTCTCGATAATCGTCTGACCCTCCGCCTTGACAGCGGCGAGCATGATGTTGATGGTCGAACCGACGGACACGGTATCAAAATAAATCCGTGCGCCGTGGAAGGATTCGGTCGCGTCGAGGTCGATGATCGCACCGTTGATCAGTTCATTCTTCGCGCCCATCAGCTGGAAGCCCTTCAAATGCTGGTCAATCGGACGGACGCCGAAGTTACAGCCGCCGGGAAGGGCGACCTTCGCCTGATGAAAGCGTCCGAGTAAAGCGCCGAGCAGATAGTACGACGCGCGCATTTTTCGCACGCTGTCCTCTGTTGCTTCAAAGGTGTTGATGGGGCGGGGGTCGATATCGAGGGTATTCTTATCGACGCGCCGTACCATCGCGCCCATATCGCGGAGGATATTGGCGATAACGCTGACGTCGGAGATATTCGGTATATTTTCAATGCGGCACGGCTCGTCGCAGAGAACAACGCCGGGGATAATCGCCACGGCGGCGTTCTTAGCGCCGCTGACAGTGACCTCTCCGCAGAGAGGCTTGCCGCCTGTAATCATGATTTTTTCCAAATCCTACACTCCCTGAGAGTTTCTATCGGAACAAGGACGCTGCAGTAAAGAAAATCCTTGTATTTATGGTGCAATAAAGTAACGCAACTGTCTATTGCGTTATATTAAAGATAATACAAAGGAGTGTCAATGTCAACCGAAAAAAAGTTTTGTAATTAATTTTGGTTATATTGTATGTAATTTCTCGGCGGGTATGTTGGATTTTTCTATATTTATTATTCTTTTATGTAATTATTTTGTAATTAAATTTCGTATGAGATACAAACCTGTCGCATGGAAAAGTACGGCTTTTTCTATGGGTGAGGGCGAAGCCCTCCCATCACTCTTCACTCTTCGCTTTTCACTCTTCACTCATTCAGCCGTGCCAGTATTTACGGTCGAGGGTGCGGTACTGGATAGCCTCGCTGATGTGCGAGGCGCGGATGATTTCGCTTTGGTCGAGGTCGGCGATCGTGCGCGCGACCTTGACGATTCTGTCGTAGGCGCGGGCAGTCAGGTTGAGCTTGTCGAAAGCGTTCTTCAGCATCCTGTCGGCACGGTCATCCATTTGGCAGACCTCTTCAAACTGCGACGACTCGATTCGGGCGTTGCACTTGGTCGGCGTACCCGCAAAGCGCGCCGTCTGGATACTGCGGGCGGCGTCAACGCGGCTGCGGATGACCTCGCTCTTTTCCTCGTCCGATTTCGCGGTCAGGTCGTCGTACTCGACGGGCGGCACCTCGATATGGATGTCAATGCGGTCGAGCAGCGGCCCCGACACGCGGTTGAGGTACTTTTGCACGGCGTTGTCGGTGCAGGAGCACTCCTTTTTCGGATGGTTGTAATAGCCGCACGGACAGGGGTTCATCGCGGCGACCAACATGAAATTCGCGGGAAAGCTGTAGGCGCCGGTTGCACGGGAGATGGTTACGACTTTATTAATGACAGAAGCGGTTATGATGTTATAAGATTTGGTCAAGGAATAACAGCTGATATAATAAAAATGGATCGTAGAGAAAATGGAGAACTTGAAATATCCTTTAACGGATATAACGGTAATATAGTAATTGCAGATTATTTTAATGATGATAGTACAAAAATAGAAAAGATTATATTTGCTGATAATACAGAAATTTCTCTTGCAAAGCCCTGTCGAATGTGGTACAATACTGTCGAGGTAAATAAGGCAAGGCGCGGGGTGTACCCCCACCCCGCGCCCCTATGCAGGAGAAAGCCCCTCCCGCACAGCAGAAATCTGCGCCAAGGCCTATTATAACCGCTTTCACTCCGAATTGCAAGGGCGGGTTTCATGGGTTTGTGCGTGACAGCTTTCGGCGGTGCAGGACCAGTATCCTGCGCCGCCGACATTTGCCTCAGCGGGAGGCGTCCAACGGGGATAGGGTCCCTATCCCCCGCGGCGCGTACCGTTGAGGGGCTGTCCGCCCACAGACCCATTTTTCCGCTTTTCGGAGTGAAGGAGGTTTTCTATGTACAGACGCTTTTTTGCGGCCCTGCTGTCCCTGTGTCTTTTACTGGCGTTTCTGCCAGTACCGGCGGCGCGGGCGGACACGCCCGAAACCTTTACGGTGACGTTCCTAAAGGTGCAGGTTGTAAAGAAGGATGACGGTTCCACAGGGGAGTGTCCTTTTGGACTCGTGTCCAATCACAGGCCAGGGGAAACCGTCACGTTGACAGTCCCAGAGATGGATGGTTTCCAATTCCGGGAATGGGACGACCTGAACGGAATTGATGTGACAGAAGGAAGTAAAAGCACAGCGACAATTCAGTTTGTCATGCCGAGCCAAGACGTTCATGTGAGAGCATATTATGACAATATCGTACCCGTATATCAGGTAACTATGACGCACAATATCGAGGGTATATCACGCTTTTTCTACCCGTATTATCCCGCCGGACAAACTGTAACAGTGAACGCTTCCTGGAGTGGGTATCGGTTCCTGTCATGGAAGCACCTGGACTATTTAACCGTCTACACGGTGGAATCGAAACCGTCAGAAGTATCGTTTACCATGCCGGAACGGGATGTGACGTTGCAAGCGGAATTTCTCATGACGAAATTTTCTGACGTTCATGAAAACGATTACTACTATTACCCGGTCATGTGGGCGAGCAATAAGAATATTACCAACGGCACAAGCGATACCACTTTCTCCCCCGGCAATACCTGCACCACCGCGCAGATTATCACGTTCCTGTGGCGTTCCCAAAACTCCCCGGAACCCGCCGGGGCCAATCCGTTCCGGGATGTGGACGTGAACAGCTATTACGGGAAGGCCGCTGTCTGGGCCGGTGAAAAAGGCATGGTCTCCGGCGATACCTTCAACGGCAGTTCCCCCTGCACCCGGGCCGCCGTCATGCAGTACCTCTGGATTCTGGCGGGAAGGCCCTCCGCCCAGGCCGCCTCCGGGTCGTCCTGCCGCGTCCAGTCGTACATGGCGGCGGTGAAGGTGCCGTCGGCATTGAAC
>CAJONB010000004.1 GCA_905235715.1 uncultured Ruminococcus sp.
GTCGAACGGCTCAAAAACAGACGCGTCCACGTTGTCCGTGCCGCCGACGGAGATTTCCTCCGAGTCGGTGCGCGACGCGCCGGTGACAAACTGGTGTGTCATCAGGATATTGCGCTGTGAGGAATCGACGTTCATGCTGTCGATCACCGCCCGCATCGCGTCGGTATAGCTCTCGATCACCTCGTCCTCAAAATACCGCCGCACGTGCGCGGGCTTCACAAACGGCAACAGGTACAGATTCACCTCGCCGTACTCATCGCGGATTTTGTACGGCTTCACCTCACCGTCAAATACCGGCGCGATATGGATTCCGCTGCCCGTCATCAACCCTGCGCCGAACGACAGGCGCTCGGGCGAATCATGGTTGCCGCTGATGATGAACACCTGCGTTTCCCGCTCGGAAAGGCGCGACAAAAAGCTGTCGAGCAGCGCAACCGCTTCGACGGAGGGTATCGACTTGTCATACACGTCGCCCGCAATCAGCACCGCGTCGGGCTGCTCGCCGTCAATGATTTTGAGAATCTTATCCAATATGTATTTTTGCTCCTCCAGCATGGAGAACTCGTTGACCCGCTTGCCGATATGCAAATCGGACAGATGGATAAACTTCATTCCGTCACCTCGTCATTCACTTTGCTTTATTATACCACTTTCCGGGGGAAAGCGATAGAGAAAATAGATTCGCAAAATTGTGCAATATTACGGAATTTTCCGTAAAGAAAAAGCGCGTACAGCACGCGCCTTTTATTTTTTCAACTAGGCTTCGTCGGGTCTGTCCTCCTTCGGAAGCCGCCTGAAAAAGCCGATTGCAAACGGTACCGTAAACGGCATTATCAGGATGAAGGAAAGCGGCATTGCTTCCTGGATTCCGGCGAGTCCGCGAAGATTCGCGAGAATCAGCAGCGGCGGAATGAACAGCACGCCGTTTCTCAGTGAGGACAGGATGGATGCCTGCAGGCGTTTTCCCGTGCTCTGCAGCAGCATTTCCGTCGTCACGCACGGCGGCAGCATCAACGCCGCAATCGCCTGTAAAATCAACGCGCGCGTGCCGATTTCGATAACAGCGGGGTCATCGCGGAATAAGCCGATCAAGCTGCCCGAAAAAACAATCAGCAGCGTCGAGGCGATAACGATAATCACTTCCGACAAAATAGTGGTGAACCAAAAGCCCTTTTTCAGGCGCGAATACTTTCCCGCGCCGTAGTTGAACGCCGCTACGGGCTGGTAGCCCTGACCGATGCCGAGCGCAATGGAGAATGCAAAGAAGAAAATGCGCGACACAATGCTCATCGCCGCAACTGCCGCGTCGCCGTACACGGCGCACTGGGCGTTCAGTATAATCGTCGAAAGGCTGTTCAGCCCCTGACGGAGCATGGACGGAAAACCTGTCGCGACGATATCCGCAATCATGGACGGACGGATTTTTTTAAAGGAAGCGAAGTTCAGCTTTGACTCGGTTTTACCACTGAGGAACATGAACAGCAGCGTCAGCCAGCTGATGAACTGACTCAGCGCGGTCGACAAGCCCGCGCCCGCGATTCCCATATCCAAGCCGAACATCAATATCGGGTCGCCGGCCATGTTCAGCACGGCGCCGACCATCAACCCAATCATGCCGAGCGTCGCCTTGCCCTCATACCGCAGCAGATTATTGAGGGTCAGGCTGGAGCACATAAACGGCGAGGAAATCAGGATATACGCAATATAGGTCTGCGCATAGGGCGCGATGGTCTCGGTACTGCCGAGGAACATCACGATCGGATGAATAAAAATCAGCCCGAAAATTCCGAGCAGCAAGCCCGTCGCAAAGGAGCACACAAACCCCGCCGTAGCGTGGACGGAGGCTCTCTCCTTATCCTGCTGACCGAGGGCGCGCGCAAGAATACTTCCCGCGCCCTGACCGAACAGGAAGCCGATCGCCTGAACAATCGACATAAAGCCAAACACAATGCCGACCGCACCGCTCGCGCTCGTACCGAGCTGACCGACAAAGGCGGTGTCGACAAGGTTGTAAATATTCGTCACCAGCATGGTGATAATCGTCGGTATCGACAGCCCGATAATCAGGCGCGGTATCGGCGTTTTTGTCATTTTATCGTATTGTGAAATTTTTTCCTGTTTTTTCATAACCTATTTCGCTTCATGCGCGCGGAAGAAATCCAGCAGACGCTGTTTATAGTCGGGGGCTTCGTCAAAAACGCAGTGTGCGTATTCGTCGCCGTAGATGTACAGCTCGCCGCCGAGTAAATCAGCCAGCTCACGCGACGCTTCCGTACCGAGGGCGAGGTCGTTCTCAACACCGATAATCAAGCTCGGGCATTGCACCTTTTTCAATTCTTCACGCGCGTCAAAGCCGAAAACCGACTGTGTCAGAATGAGGAAGCGGCCGATATCCCTGTCGCTGACCGAATCATTCATGTGCACCAGAAAATCCCGATACTGACGGATTGTATTCTCAGAATAAAGGCGGTCGATAAAATCCGCCGTCAGCGCCGTGATATCGCGCTTCTCCGCGAGCTGTATCCAGTCCCTGCAGGTATTCAGCAGAATATCGGTGCAATAAGCCGCCGTAGAGCCGAGCGCCATCGCATGAACCAGCTCGGGCGCGTCAATCGCGAGGTACTGTGCAATCATGCCGCCCTGCGACGCGCCGAACACATCCGCGTCGCGGATACCCAGCTCGCGCATGGCGGCGGCGGTATCGTCAGCCATCCGGCGAATCGAATACACGTCGGGCAGATTACTGCGGCGGTCAAAGACATAGACCGTGTAGTCATCGGCAAAGCTGCGATATGCCGCCTCGACCGCTTTCGCGGAAATCAGCACGCTTTTTACGTCAAGTCCCGGCAGGATAACAAACGCCCTGTCCCCCGTACCGAACGAAAAATAGGACATCTCGATGTCATCGCCGGTTACGATTGTATTGGCTTTCATTCAATCACTCCTCTGTTCACCGCAAGTCTTGAATTATTATACCGCCTGTCACCGGTCACCTCTTTGATAAGCGTGACGCACGGCGGGACGGGAATCTCGACGTCCTCGCTGTCTACCTCCGCCTCAAGGCTTGCCTTATCACTCCAGAAATCATATATATCCAGCTCATAGACCAGTCCCGCGAAGGAAAAGATATGCCTGTCCTTTTCGATGGTAACGGTATTCTGCTTTTTGTAATTCATCAGCTCTGAATATTCTTCAAAAGAAATTTCGCGCTCATATTCACGGCGCGTCATATCGGTCAGGCGCTCCTTATAGGTATAAACATAGCTTGTCCTGCCGTCCTCGACAACGCGGCGAATCCTGCCGCCGACAAAATCGCCGTCGCTTTTTAAATAAGTTTGGGAGATATGCTTCACGCGATAGCCGGGCATACTGCGCAGCGCGTCAATATCGGGGTATTCAATCAGAAAACGGCGCTCTATCTCGAGGGGCGCGGAATATATATCAAATTTTTCCATAATCCTTTCCTTTCAGGTGGAGGACCACCAGCTCGCGCGGATTGAAAAGCCGCGGACACATCACCGTATTCGCACAGCCTGCGGATACAATCAGCTTGCCGTTGAAAAAACTGCCGTGGGCGTACTTTCCGAACAAGCCCTGACCGGGGACAAAAAATCCCCTGCCCTTCTTCCCTATCCGGATCTGACCGCCGTGCGTATGACCGCTGAGGGTCAGTGCAATATCCGAATCCGTGAGATGATCCGCGTAAAACTGCGGGTTGTGGCACAGCAAAAGCTTCATGCCCTTTTGCCGCCGGTAATCCTCAATAAAGTCTTCATAATCCCATGTGGAGATCCCTCCGAGCAGGATGCGGCAGCCCTTGTACTCAATTTCCTGCGACGCGTTATCAAGCAGCGTAATACCGCAGTCCTTCAGAAACAGGTAATCAACGTCGAGCAGCTTTTGCTCATGGTTGCCGAGGCTGAGATAAACCGGCGCGATTTTTGCGGCGCGCATCAGAAATTCGTATGCGTTTTCCGTTTTCGCCTTATGCTTATCGCGCTGAAACTTCGTGAGGATGTAGTTGGTATAGTGGATGATATTGATTATCAACCGCTTAATCGGGCGGCGCTCAAAATCATACTGCGGGCGGTTGTCGTAGCGCTCAAAGGTGTCGCCCGTAACAACGATGAAATCGGGCTTTGCCCTACGCAGCATCGCGAGGATATCGTCGGCGACGCGCTCATGCAAATCGGACACATGAGCAATCGTCAGCGGCTCGGGCACGGAAGCAGTGACCGTAATATTGTATCTTGTCAGAACAGCCTTGCTCATGCCGTACCTCCTATGTATTACTGAGTAGTAGTATAACGCAAATCGAGCGGGATTTCAACCTTTCGGCGCTGATGATTTTCAGCAGAATAGAAACAGGACAGCCCGACGGACTGCCCTGTTTGTAACAAAGAAGTGTATTTTCATACGTTGTATGAAATTCAGCAAAGACAATTTAATATCCTTCGCTTATTATCGGAACACATCACCAATATCTGCGGGATGATGTGAGCATCGTCCCCTACGAATATATCAAACATAGCAGTAACCACGTAGGGACGGATGCCCACATCCGCCCGTCAACAAGAGCCTTTCTTTCCTATCAAAGGCTGCCAATATTATCCTACGCTCACATATATTCTTGTGTATCAAAGACAATCAGCAGCGTGCCGTCCGTGACAGAAATGCGCGACGGCTGTCCGGCAAATTCGTTGCTGACCCCGCGCGTTACCGCACGCGGCAGGTCGATTTTGTCCGCCTCATAGGATAAGCCTTTGATGGTCACTCCGTGTGATATTTCTTTTAAAGAAAATACAGAAATACGTCCGCCGCTCCTTGCGGGAAACGCGCAGAACGAATTATGAATCACGGTAAAGGAGCTGTCGTCGCCGCAAAACAGGATTTTCCCTCCCGCGAGCGCGACACGCTCGGCGACGGCGATATTGCCCAGCGTATGGTCCAGCTTACCGCCGACCGCGCCGTAAACGATCAGGTCGTCACAGCCTTTTTCGAGCGCAACGCCGACGGCGTGTTCCATATCCGTGTCGTCCTTGCGGACGTTCAGTTGAATCAGATTTTCCGCATCGGGCACTTTGCCGAGCGAGTCGAAATCCCCCACAACGATATCGGGCGTGATTCCGAGCGACAGCGCGACTTCGTATCCCTTATCCGCAGCAATCACCAAATCGTCCTCAGCGGGTGCGACAGGCATTTTTTCCACCGGCAGAGCGCCGAAAATAAAGCAGCGTTTCATTGTATTCATGTTCCTTGGATTTTTGAGATAATTTCCCGCTTATATTGCAGGAACTCCTCGGTCAGATTAAAGTCCTTACGGCGGGGCTTCGGCTCGCGGATAACGATTTCATCGGTAATGGTGCCGGGCTTGCCGCCGAGAAGATAGATGCGGTCGGACAGCAAAATCGCCTCGTCTACATCATGGGTGATGAAGATGGTGGACAGCTTGATTTTGTCCATCACGTCGAGGTACCATCGGTGCATTTCACTCTTGGTGAGGGTATCGAGCGCACTGAACGGCTCGTCGAGCAAGGCGACCTCCGCGGAAAACAGGTAGGTTCTCAAAAGTGCCGCCCTCTGGCGCATACCGCCCGAAAGCTCGGCGGGGTATTTCTTCTGCGTGCCGTCGATGCCGAATTCTTCAAAATGCCTGCCCGCGATTTCCCGGGCTTCCTTTTTGCGCGTGCCCTTGATAATCAGCGGCAGCGCGACGTTATCCTCGACCGTGCGATACGGCAGAAGCATATCCTTTTGCAGCATATAGCTGAAAATTCCCTGCTGTCCCGTGACGTCCTCGCCGTTTAACAGCACCTGTCCCTGCTGCGGACGGTACAGCCCCGCAATCACATTGAACAGCGTGGTTTTTCCGCCGCCGCTCACACCCAACAGACTGACCAACTCGCCGTCGTTCAGGCTCAGGCTGATGTCCTTGAGAACGGTAACGTCATTATTATAGGAAAAGGTTACGTCCCTGACCTCCAGCTTCGGCGTCATTGCGGCAGATAGTCGTTGGTGAAGCCTGTGTTCTCGGGCACTGTGTCTCCATCCAGCAGACCCTTTTCATTAATCCAGTTATAGAACGCGTTCCAACGCGCGGGGTCGATATAGCCCCAGCGCTCCACGTCGGACTTGTACTCTGCGGACAGGTACTTCTGACTTGCGTTAACCAGCTCTTTATCCAGCTCGGGCGCGTTGTTAAGAAGAATCTCTGCCGCGTCCCCGGGATTGTCAATCGCAAACTCATAGCCCTTTTTCAGCGCTTCAAGAAACGCCTTTGTCGCGTCGGGATTCTCCTTCATCCAATCGGTGTTACCGATGACGACAGGGGTGTAGTAGTCAAATACGGGGTCGATATCCTTGAACGCAAAGTAGTCGGTTTCCAGATTTGCAAGCTCAGTCGCGACGCCTGCCCAACCGTAGAATACCCAGATAGCGTCGACGGTATCGGACTGTAACGCGGAAACCTCGTCGGTAACGGTAGAGGGAATCATCTCAACCTTTTCAAAGTCGCCGCCGTCATTCTCAACGACCTGCTGAAGGGTCGCAAGCTCAACCGGCAAATTCCATGTCGCGTAGCGTTTGCCTTCCATACCCTTGGGTCTGTCCATTCCCTCGCCCTTGCGGGAGATAATGCCCGAGGTGTTGTGCTGTACCAAAGCGGCAACAGCCTCAATCGGCATAGCGCTTTCGCCGGTTATGGCGGGCAGCATGCTGTCCTGGAAGGATACGCCGAACTGTGCCTTGCCGGAGCCGACGAGCATCTCTGCGCCGTCCTCAGGAGGCTGAACGATTTCTACCTCTAAGCCCGCGTCGCTGAAATAGCCCTTGTCCTGAGCGACATACAGACCCGTATGGTTCGTGTTGGGCGTCCAATCAAGCACAAAGGTGATTTTTGTTTTCTCGGCTGATTCGGTCTTTTCTTCGGTTTTCTGTGCGCCGCAGCCCGCGAGAACGGTCACCATCAGCGCGCAAGCGAGAATGATTGCAAATAATTTTTTCATTTTAATGACTCCTATATTTATTTACTTTTTCCCACGGCATACACGCCCGCTGTAATACGGACGTCAGCCAGATAAGGATTAAACTGATTGCGGAAATCAGCAGGATGACCGCAAACATTTTATCGGATGAATAGGATTTTCGCACGCGGGTCATGTAGCATCCGAGTCCCTCAGTGCCGCCGATCCACTCGGAAACCACCGCGCTGACAACTGCGTAGGATACCGAGATTTTCAGGCTGGAGAAAAAATGTCCCAGCGAATTCGGCAGCTTTACATAGCGAAAAATCTGCCTGCGGGACGCGCCCATCGAGCGCATCAGGTTCACGGTGTCCGCGTCGACGGAGGAAAAGCCCTCCAGCAGGCTGACGGTAACGGGAAAGAATACCACCAGAACAATCAGAACGATTTTCGGCAGCATTTGATAGCCCAGCCACAGCACCAGCAGCGGCGCAATCGCAATCGTCGGAATCGTCTGACTGACGACAACCAGCGGATAAATCATCTTTCGGAGTATTATAAATCTGTCCATGATGACCGCCATCAGAAAGCCGATAAGGATTCCCAGCAGCAGACCGATCAGGGTTTCTGTCAGCGTGACGCGCGCGTGACTCATCAGCAGCTGCCAATCGGATTGAAAGGCTTTTACTACGTCCTGCGGCGAAGGCAGCATATACTTCGGTACGTTGCCGAACGTGCAAATCAACTGCCATGCTGCAAGAAGCAGCAAAATTGCCGTGATGGGAAGGGCGATTCTACCGATGGTGCTTCGTAACTTTGCGCTCAATGGTCAGCACTTCCCCCTCCGGCCGGTAATCGACCTTGATATATGCCAGCACGGACGGAGCGCCTGCACGGATAGCGATATGCTGGCACTCCTTGACGACATCCATCAGCTCGTCATAGTCGCCCTCGATCGCGGTTTCAAACGGGCCGACATAATATTTCAGCCCCGTGCTTTTGATATACGCAATCACCTCGTCGACAATGCGTATCAATTCCTCGTCGTTTTCAGCCTCGGGTAAGGTTTGGATAGCAACACTTGCGTTCATATTATCAATTCCTCCAAAAAAATAAGCACCGCATAACGCAGTGCTCAAATAACAATATAATGTGAGCTTCCTACGTCGGCATGATCCGAATCAGGTAAAAGGGTCAAGGCAATACAGCCTAATCTCAGCCCGCTTGAGCGGACTCCCCTGCTACAAGGTTTAGTTTACATCTTCAAACATAAATTGTCAAGATGCTTCAGGTAAATTATCGATGCCCTCAGAACCCGGGCAGCCCGGGTGGTACACGCTATCTTCTGAGGGCATCTTATACCAAGCAACCGCCGGGTATCAAAACAAAATGAAAGCACCGCAAAAAGCGGTACTTTATATTTTTATAGTACAACCGGCGACATTAATTGTCAATATAAACCGCTTAAATATTGTTAAAATATTGACAATATTTAAGCTTTTGCAAAAAACTTTCATCTTTTACTTGCATTTTTCAAAAAAATGTGGTAGTATACATATTACGGCAGTAAGCCGAGGTCAAAAAGGCCTTTATATGCGCCGGTAGCTCAGCCTTTAGGGTGAAAAGCTTTTGAGGATAAGTTGCATTGGCGCGAGATAACATTTTAATATGCGCCGGTAGCTCAGCTGGATAGAGTGTTTGGCTACGAACCAAAAGGTCGGGGGTTCGAGTCCCTTCCGGCGCACCATAATAACCTATCCGTCATTAGACGGGTAGGTTATTATATTTTACAAGCAACGTGCGGCGGAAGGGACTCGAAGGCGAGCTTACCGAGGTTTACATCCTCCCGCGCTTTGAAAAAGAGTTTACAAAGCCATTCTCCTAACTCATTACGCCTTATAATAAAGCAAGCTAAAGTCAGACCTCTAAAATTTTTCAGCTATTGTATCCGAGCGATAATGGGTTAACTTTCCGTTCGCTTTGATAAAACATAATCGAGGAATCTTAAATTAGGTATTGTAAAATGACGAATATCCAGTTATAATATTAGAATACAGATTTTGTGCAGAAAACGGACGACTTTCTGCACAACGACCATATCGTACTGTTTGCTTACACAGTAACCGTCTGTTTCGTTTATATTTTGATTAATATTGCACCGCACAAGTCCTGCTGTATTGAATTGCCTGAAAGTAGTACAACCTGATTGCGGAGGTTTGTTATGAAAAAATCCATCTTTTTTAAATTAGCGTTATTTATTCTTCCTATTGTTCTGCTGCTCAATACAGGCATATTGTTTCTGCTTTATAATCTTACATATAACAGAACATTGGAGGCTAACGAAAAAAACATCAAAAACGCCGCACAGGTTGCAGTGGTATTTATGAAGTACTGCTATCCCGAATCCGATGAAGACAGGGAAAAAACCAGTACCTCATTCACTTCGTTGTGTAATATTTTCGATATCGTGTATTTATATGCGATCGATCCCAATGTCGAAACAACGGAAGAAGAGTATATTGCCATCGGCTTCGGTAAGGACGCGTTGGAAGAAGCGAAAGCGACCCGGTATCCGGGCGTTGTCGTTGAAGGCCGTCTGAGCGAGGAAATCATCGATGTTTATAACGGAGACGACAGCGGCGTTATCCGACGGGTATCCAATGAATTCGGCGATACGATTATCTGTTATATGCCTGTCACACAGTTTACCCGCACAGACTATCGCGACGGCTCAAAATACACCGTCGACCTGGATCATCCTGTTGTAATAGGCGCAGAGGTAAACATTTCTGTGATTATGAAGGAATTTCAACATGACTTTTTCCTGTTTGCCACGCTGTCGGAGTTGTTTGCTTTTTTGTTGGTTATTACTCTCGCTCTGACTTTATATTTCAGAATATCCAGACCTGTCAGGAAAATCAGCAAAAGGATGGAGGGCTTTGTGTCCGACCGTGATAAGAAATTTGAAGAGCTGCCGGTCAAGGGTAATGACGAGCTGTCTGAAATGTCCCGCTCCTTCAATATCATGGCTAAGGAAATTGACACCTATATCAAAGATATCAATAAGCTGAATAAAGAAAAAATCACCAGAGACGCAGAGCTGAATATTGCGCATAAAATCCAGTCGGGTCTGTTACAGCCGCCGTCATACCGCAGCAATAACGTTATCATCAACGCCAGTATGCTTGCCGCAAAGGACGTCGGAGGCGATTTGTACGACTACCGTATTCTGAATGACGGCAGGGTTTATCTTATCATAGCGGACGTATCGGGTAAAGGAATCTCAGCCGCTCTGTTTATGTCGCGTGCCGTCACTCTGCTGCAACAGTACGCGATGATGGGATATTCTCCTGCGCAGATGCTGACAGCCTACAATGATACCCTCGCCGCGAATAATCCAAACTGGTTATTCATCACGACCTTTGTTGCGCTTTATCAGCCTGAGACGGGCGAGCTGAGATACGCGAACGCCGGTCACAACCACCCGTATATCATTTCCGATAAGCTCATTGAGTTAAGCGGCTCCGACGGGGTTTCGGCAGGTGTTTTCGCCGGTGAGAAATATGAAGAGGTATCTGTAACCTTAAAGGAAGGCGACATCCTCTTTATGTACACCGACGGTGTAAACGAAGCCGAGAATACGCAGGGCGAATTCTTTGGGACCGAGGCGCTGGAGGAAGAACTCAGCCGTCATATCGGCGCCGGCACCGATGACGTCATCAACGACGTCCTGAACCGGGTTCAGGCTTTCGCCGACGGAGCGACCCAGAGCGACGATATCACAATTATCTCTATGAAGGTCGCCCCAAAGCCTCTGCACAAAGAGCTGTGTGTTCCGGCAAAGGCAGAAAACCTCACCGCGGTGAACGACTTTATCATAAACGAGCAAACGGTACCGGATGATTTGAAGCCGGATTTATGTCAGATAGCGGAGGAAATGTTCGTTAATATATGCTCCTACGCCTATCCCAATCACACGGGAGAAGCTACTGTGACGCTGGATATCTCGCCCGATATGGTAACAATAACCTTTATCGACAGCGGTGAGCCCTTTGATTCAACGAAGCTGGCGCTGAATCCCGAGAATCACGGTCATGACAGCGCAGCCGGCGCGCCGGAGCGATTCACGACCTTCAGCATAGCGGACGAATATTCGTATATTTATCAGGACAGCAAAAATATCCTTCGGATTACAAAAAGGAAGAATGACAAATCCGAGTAACTTTTTACGGATTTTAACCCTTTGAAGCAACCAAAACCACCCTATCCCTTTTGAACAAGGCGTTAGGGTGGTTGATTTTATCGCTGAAAATTTCGAACCTTTGCGTCTTGACATTGTGCTTTTCTTGCCGTAAGATGATACTGGTCTCTAACAAGAGATAGGGCATGAAATCGAGAAAAGCGGAGGAATCAATATGTGGTTTGGATTTGCACTCGGCTCGGCATTCTTTGCCGCGTTGACATCAATATTGGCAAAAATCGGTATTGACGGCGTCGACTCCAACCTTGCCACGGCTATCCGTACAATGGTTGTTGTGGTAATGGCATGGGGGATGGTTTTTCTCACACATCAGCAAAGCGGGCTGAAAGAAATCAGTCACAAAAGCTGGATATTTCTGATTTTGTCGGGACTTGCGACGGGTGCGTCATGGCTCTGCTATTACTACGCGCTGCAAATCGGCGACGTGTCAAAGGTCGTACCGGTTGATAAGCTGTCTGTGGTCATTACGCTGGTGATGGCGTTTATCTTCCTGCATGAAGAATTTACGGCAAAATCGCTGATCGGGTGCGGTTTGATTGGAGCAGGCACGTTGCTGATGGTGCTGTAATCATAACAGGCTTTTGCAAAATAACAAACGGGGTGTATGTATGGATAGACATGATTTGGTATGGAACCCGTGGCACGGCTGTCACAAATACAGCGAGGGCTGTCAGAACTGCTATGCGTTCTTTCTGGATAAGCGGTACGGCAGAGATACCAACAAAGTCGTCAGAAATCAATCCGGCTTTTCACTTCCTGTAAAAAAGGACAGAGCCGGCAATTATAAAATGCCGTCAGGCGCAAATGTACGGGTATGTATGTCCAGCGATTTCTTTATTGAAGAAGCAGACGATTGGCGCGACGAGGCGTGGGATATTATCCGGGCGCGCCCCGATTTGATGTTCTCTTTACTGACAAAACGGGCGGAGCGTATCGCGGACAATCTGCCCTGCGATTGGGGCGGCGGCTGGGACAATGTGACCTTTGCCGTTTCCTGCGAAAATCAAAAGCGTCTGGAAGAACGCGCTCCCCATCTTTTGGCGGTTCCCGCAAAGCATAGATGGCTCAGCATAAAGCCCTTTATCGGCGAAGTCAATCTCG
Source organism: uncultured Ruminococcus sp. (assembly GCA_905235715.1). GTDB lineage: Bacteria > Bacillota > Clostridia > Oscillospirales > Acutalibacteraceae > Ruminococcoides. The sequence continues at coordinate 12,325 of CAJONB010000004.1, forward strand.
AGCCCTACCTTGCCGGCAGTAAGGTGGAGTGGGTGCTGGCAGGCGGCGAGAACTATCTCGGAAGCCGTCCGCTTCACTATGAATGGGTCAAAGCCGCCTACGAAGCCTGCAAAAAGTACAATGTGAAATTCACCTTCGGACAGACGGGAAATGTTTTTATAACAGCCGGCGCGGAGCGGAAAATCCATAACCGCACGGAGCAGTCCGTCGAGGCGCTGCGGACGGGTCTGACGTGGCCACCCGTAGATATCGAGGCGGAAATCCAAACGATATATGATGAAAAGGCGGCGAAAAAGGCCGCGTTCGAGGAGAAGCGCGGAGCTAAACAGAAATAAGGATTCGCAGTCGGTTGACAATTTATTTCGGATAAGCTATAATTGCGTTATGTTACTTATTTAACCGATTAACCGATTGGAGAACGATATGGATAACAGTATGAAAGAAAATTTACCGATTTTTATCAGGATTGCAGACGGCGTTAAGGAGCATATCCTGATGGGGGATATCAAGGAGGGGGAACAGCTCCCCTCTACCCCGCAGCTTGCCAAGGAACAAAATATCAATGTCGCCACAGTCAACCGTGCGTACAATCTTCTGATTACCGACGGCATTGCGTATAAGAAGCGCGGTATCGGAATCTTTATCGCGGACGGAGCGGTGGATAAGCTGATTGAGGAGCGCCGGAAAACCTTTAAGGAAAACTATATTGCCGCCGCTCTCAGAGAGGGAAAGTTGCTCCGCTACTCAGTCGGGGATTTGCAGAAAATCGTCTCTGAGGTTTATCAGGAAGAAAACGAATAGTCTGACACGTTTCGCAGTATCAGAACGATGCTGCGAAAATTTTGTTTTGAACAGAATTTGATAATTGTCCCTTGTTTTATGTCGGAAAATATGTTATAAATAGTATCGTAAATATGCGAAGCGGACTGCCGGAAGCGTATAAATCCGAATCGTATCAATTATATAAGGAGGATATAGATATGAGTGATTTAAGAAACAATCAACAAACAACTGCAAAAAAATCCCACTTTCATGCGAATCCGATGCTGAACCGCGTGACAAAGGTAAAAGAAACCGCCGTAGACGGTAAGACAACGGCTTATCGCGGCATTATGATGAAGACGCTTTTCTTCCTGCTGTGGACGGTCGCCGGTATGCTGTTATATCTGGCGCTGGATGCTGCTGTTTTTGCCAAACAGCCTCAAACGCTCAGCTTTAATTACAGAGGCTTTACGGTCAGCACCTCGCCGCTGTCACTCGGTATTGTCGGAGGCGTTGCGGTACTCGGCATCGTCATGCAGATTCTCGCAGCGTTTGTAATCTCTACCGTGCCCGTGACAGGTACGATTTATTCCGTGACACAGGGCTACTTCATTTCTTTTATGGTGTTCACCATCCTCAAGGGCTACGAATTCCTCGGACTTCTGGCGCTGGCAATCACCATCACGATTGTCCTTGTAATGGCGATTCTGTATACAACGGGCGTTATCCGCGCGACCAAAAAGTTCAGAATGGTAATGCTGACCCTCTTCTTCACAGTCATCGGCATTTCTATCCTGACATTTTTAGGCTCTCTGATTCCGCTCACCAGACCGTTTGTTACGATGATTATGAACAATTTCTGGATTTCGCTGCTTTTGACGCTGGCTTCCATCGTAATTGCGAGTCTGTTCCTGATTTCCGATTTTGCGGCAATCGAGGATGTTGTCAATAACAACCTCCCGGCAAAATATGAATGGTCTGCGGCGTTTGGTCTGGTGTTCACCGTGCTTTGGATTTATGTCAAGGTGCTTGACCTGCTGATTCAAATTATCGGCAGCGGCAAAAGTAATTAAAACGGCTTTCCTAACGTAATATCGAAAAGGGAAACATCCGAAGATAATACGGTTGTTTCCCTCTCTTATACTAATAATAAACAACAGGAGAGAAGCGGCATGAAAAAATCAACCTTAAAAAATAAAATTCTGGCGCTGGTACTCGCTGCGGTAACAGCGGTATCCTCCGCGGCGCTGCTGACCGGCTGCGGACAGAATCAGACTGCCGGCGAACAGCCGGCGGAAGAGCTGTATTTTACACAGCAGAAGGTGCGGAATTCTCCCGACTGGGTGACGAAGCTCGACGCTGCGAAAAACGCGGAGCAGATGATTGTCATAGCAGGAGTGGACAAGTCCACCGCCTATATCACCATGCACGAAAAGGATGAAAACGGCAAGTGGCAGCAGCTGATTGCAACGCCGGGCTTTATCGGCGTTGACGGTCTCGGCGAAGCGAACATCAATGACTGTTATACGCCTGTCGGCACATTTACCGTGAATAAAGCGTTCGGCTTAGCTGACGATCCCGGCTGTCAGCTGGAGTACACCAAGGTGGACGATACCTACTACTGGTCGGGCGACCCCAAAAATCATTTTAACGAGCTGGTATCCGTGAAAGATGTTCCCGACCTCGATACCGAAAACAGCGAGCATATCGCCGATTTTGACTACGCCTATCAGTATGTGCTGAACATGGGCTACAACACCGAGTGTGAGGTTGATAAGGGCTTTGCCTTTTTCTTCCATAGCTTTCGCGTTAACCGACCTTATACGGGCGGCTGTGTCGCCGTCCCCGAGGACGTGATGAAATTCATCATGCAGCATATCAAGCCGGGCTGCAAATTTACGATTGATTCCCTCAAAAACTTCGGTGGCGACCTCGACGCTTGACGCCTTATGATTATAACTCTGTTATATTTGCAAAGACGCCGGATTGACCGTTAGCTCTAAAACTCAAGTAACCGCTGAAAATATCAGACTGCAATAAAAAGCGAAAGGAAATAACCATATAAAAAAGTTATATCCTATTTGCTTTTGTCATGCTTTTGACAACCCTATCGTTCGCCGTGCCGACTGCCTCGGCTGAAGCATGAAGTGCAACAGATAAGCATTGAACCCTGTTAATTATAAGCACAGCGGGACGGCAATTTTGCCGTCCCGCTGTTTGCGTATGTTTTACATATTGATAGAGTGATCTCTTTTATTGAATCACATACTTTCCTTCAATACCTGAATGACCTCGTCCTTTGTCAGCGTCTTGTAACCGCCGTCGAGGATGATGGTGCCCTCTGCGATACCGTCCAGCATATCCTCGGTCGCGCCTAATTCGCTGATGGAGAGCGCGACGCCGATTTGCTTCATCCAGCCCTCCATCGCTTCAAGACCTTCTTTCGCGACCTGTTCGTCGGTTTTTCCGTCGGCGCATACGCCCCAGACCTCCGTCGCAAAGCGCTTGAATTTCGGGAGTCCGTAAGGCATAATCATGCGGTAGTAGGGCAGCGATACGGCGGCGAGCGTCATACCGTGGGTCGCGTCGGTATACGCACCGACAGACTGACCGATCATGTGTACCATCCAGTCGGTGGTCTTTCCGCGCGAAATCAGGGTGTTGAGCGCCCAGGTCGCCGTCCACATGATATTGGAACGCGCCTCGTAATCTTCGGGATTCTCCACCGCAATCAGGGAGCTGTGAATGACCGACTTCATCAGCGCTTCGGCGATATAATCAGAGGTGTTGTCGTCCCCACCGGAAAAATACTGCTCACAGATATGGTTGAAGATGTCATAAACACCCGCGACCATCTGGCGCTTGGGTAGAGACATCGTGTATTTCGGATTCAGAATCGAGAATTTCGGCATGACCTCATCGCCGAAAACATGACCGATTTTAAGCTTTTGCTCATGGTTGGTGATGACCGCACCGCCGTTCATCTCCGAGCCTGTGCCTGCCATTGTCAGCACACAGCCGACGGGAACAATCTCGCACTCAGGCTCCTCAAAGCGGATATAATACTTATCCCACGGATCCTCGTCACAGTGAACGGATACGGACACCGCCTTCGCGTAGTCGCAGCATGAACCGCCGCCGACTGCCAGCAGAAGATCGACCTTGTTTTCCCTTGCGATACGAACGCCCTCGCGGAGCTTTTCGACCGTGGGATTGGGCATGACGCCCGCGTCCTCAACGACGGTCTTTCCGTTGTCCTTTAAGATAGCCACGATCTCGTCATACAGACCGTTTTTCTTGATAGAACCGCCGCCGTAAATCAGCTGAACCGTTTTGCCGTACTTGGGCAGCTCTTCGTTGAGATAGTTCAGCGCTTCATCGCCGAAATAGAGCTTTGTGGGATTGTGATAACTGAAATTGCCTAACATAATGATTCCTCCGTTATTCTAAAATAATTGTGATTGTTGTATCGCCGTTTGATAAAAGTTGAGCCATGCCGTCGGCGCTTTGGTCGGTGATATGACCGAGGCGGGTATACGCCCAGCTGTTAGAGCCATAGAACACGACAAGTTGATTGCCCGAGTAGAGGACGATATCTCCGGCAGAGGTCGTTGTCTGAACATCGTTCTGCGGCAGATACGCGCCAATGGAGCCGACCTGCTCAAAGCCGCCGTACATGGACATATCAATGAGCAGCGGCTGGTTACGGCACAATTCCTTTAACGACTGAACGGCGTCGTTATCCTCCCACGCAACGGATACGGGTGTATTTCCGATTGACATTTGAAGCGTCATGTTCTGTTCCTCCTGCGGTTCTTCCTCTTCCAATCCGGTTTGCAAGTTCTGCTGTATTTCCTCTTGCGGTGATTCGGCGGCGACCGGTGCATCCGCTGTCTGCGGCTGTGTCTCTGCCTGTGTAGGAGCCGATGTCGGCTGAGCTGTTTTCGTTGCGGCTGTTGCTGTCTGTGAAGCCTGCGTAGAATTTTGTCCATTGCCGCAAGCCGTCAACGAAAGGATGAAGCCTATCATTAACAAAGAAGCAAATAGCTTTTTCATACGAAATCCCTCACTTTCTGTTTTCGGTTTGAAAGATTAAATAGTCTAAGCAATCAAGCGCTTTTTGCTGTTCATGTATATGATTGAGCAGCTCTGTTCTGTGTTCCCGCAGGAGAAGCAGCATTTGAGCGATTTGTCCGTTTTCGGAAAGCTCATAACAACGCTCGCTCAATTCCTCGGAGCATTGCGCGTCAATCAAATTGTCATAGAGAGTTTGGTTCACCGTTATCACTCCCTTGCCGGATTCTTTGATTCTATTATAAATCTTTGCTATAGAAATGTAAAATAGTTATGTTGAATAATTAGAAATTCTATGATAGAATATCTGTAGCAACAATTTGGAGTGATGATAATGGAAATCCGTGTACTTCGTTATTTTTTAGAAACCGCCCGCGAGGGAAACATGACGCGCGCGGCGGAAAGGTTATATATTTCACAGCCGACGATGTCAAAGCAGCTCAAAGAATTGGAGAATGAGCTGGGCGTCAAGCTGTTCCGCCGCTCCAACTACAACATCAAGCTGACCGAGGCGGGAATGTTGCTGCGTGAGCGTGCCGAGGATATTCTGTCGCTGGTGGATAAAACGCTGGAGGAGTTCAAGGCGCTCGACCATTTGAACAGCGGTGATATTTATGTCGGCGCACCCGAATCGGAAGCGATGGAGCAATTCGCGCAGGCGGTAAGCGATTTACAGAAGCAGTATCCCGGGATACGGTGCAACATCTACAGCGGCAATATGCAAGACGTATGTGAAAAGCTCGACAAGGGGCTGCTGGATTTTGCCATCGTCATGAATTATGTCGATTTGAAAAAGTACAACTTCCTGCCGATGTCAACCGGAGATACATGGGGCGTCGTCATGCGCCGTGACGATCCGCTTGCAAAGGAGGAGGCTTTATCCATGTCCATGCTCAAAGGCTTGCCGCTGATTTGCTCGCGTCAGTGGGTAGACTATGAGCTGCCGCAGTGGTTTGGCTCAGACACCGGCGACGTCAATATCGCGGCAACCTATAACCTGCCGTATAACGGAGCAGTGATGGCGAAAGCAGGAATCGGATACGCGATGATGCTCGACAAGCTTGTTCATACCGGTGAGGACAGCGAGCTGGTGTTTCGACCTCTGCTCGATGTGCCGAAAGTGGAAATGTATATTATATGGCGCAAATATCAGACCTTTACGCCGATATCCGAGCTTCTTGTAAAAGCGCTGAGAGATAAATTCATGAAATAAACAGCAGGGATTGGTTCAAAAGCCAATCTCCGCTGTCATTTTCTGTGTATATCTCTGTTTCATTTTCATACCGAGTTTAAAGCCTTCGCTGAAAGTACCGCGTTCTGAGAGAGCAATCCGTAATCGCTCAGCTTTTGTTTATCCCTCTTCGAGGTCGCAGGACTTGATGACCTCCTTTAAGGTCTTTGCGGACGCGCGGAGCTTTTCGATCTCCTCGTCGTTCAGCGCGAAGGGTACCTCGCTCTCGATACCGTCCTTGCCGACAATTACGGGAATACTCAGGGCGACGTCGTTGATGCCGTATCTTCCGTGCTGGATGGAAGAAACAGGCAGGATGGATTTTTCGTCCCTGACGATTGCCTCGCAGATACGCTTTGCCGACATCGCGATACCGTAATAGGTCGCGTGCTTTTTGCTGATGATATCGTAGGCGGCGTTCTTGACGTCCTCGGCGATATTCTCCATCGCAACATCATGGTCGTGGTAATAGCCGCGCATCTCGCAGAAGCGGCTGATTTCAATGCCCGATACATTCGCGCTGCTCCAAGCGGCAAACTCGCTGTCGCCGTGTTCGCCGATGATAAAGGCGTGGATGGAGCGCGGGTCTACACCGAGATGCTTGCTGAGATTATAGCGCAGGCGTGCGGAATCCAGAACCGTTCCCGAGCCGAAAACACGGTCGTCGGACAGCCCCGACAGCTTTTTTGCCGCGTAGGTCAGGACGTCAACAGGATTGGCGACGACCAAAAGGATTCCCTTGAAATTGCGCGCGGAAATCTGCGGGATGATGCTCTTGAAAATCCCGACGTTCTTCTTGATTAAATCGAGCCGCGTTTCACCGGGCTTCTGCGCCGCGCCCGCGGTGATAATCACAATCGCCGCGTCGGCAATATCGTCATAGTCGCCCGCATAGATGGAAGCGGGCCGTGAAAACGGCAGACCGTGGGAAATATCCAGCGCCTCGCCCTCCGCCTTTGCTCTGTCCGCGTCCAGCATGACAATTTCGGAAAAAAGACCGCTCTGCATTAACGCAAAGGCTGTCGCCGAGCCGACAAAGCCGCAGCCGACAATTCCTACCTTCCGTAAATTAACCGCCATAATCATACAACTCCTTAACAATATATTATCATGATACCATAAAACGGTAAAAAATCAATAAGAGTATGCTTTTGCTCTTTCCGTATTTTTTGTATTTTAATACAACATATACATCTTGCACAAAAATCAGGGTACAAAAATGTACAAGCCGCGCATACTTTATTTCTTTAAATCTTCTTGATTTTAAATCGTTAAAGTGATAGAATAATATTACTGTCTGACAAATGTTACCGGGCAGTAAGGAAGGTATTTATGGTCATAGATTTTCACACGCACGTCTATCCCGACCCGATTGCGGAACGCATCATGGCGGCTCTCGGAAATGTTCCGGGCGTGCAGGCACACACCGCAGGAACGTTGAACGGACTGCTCGGCAGCATGGAAAATGCAGGAGTAGACAAAAGCGTCGTCCTCCCCGTCAACACCCGCAAGGGGCAGTTTGACACCGTGACGAAATTTGCGAAGCACATCAACGATACCTGCGATAATCTGATTTCCTTCGGCGGTATCCATCCCGACGACGACGATATTCCCGAAAAGCTCGATTATCTGAAGGAAAACGGCTTTAAGGGAATCAAAATTCATCCCGATTATACCGAAACCTTTATCGACGACGAGCGGTATATCCGCATCATCACCGGGGCGCAGAAGCGCGGCCTCACCGTCGTCACCCACGCGGGCAAGGATCCCGCCTACGAAATCATCCACTGCCCGCCCGATAAGGGGCGCGCGATGCTCGACAGGGTATATGCCGCTACGGGCTTTACGGAGCCGTTCTTTGTATTCGCCCACCTCGGCGGAAATCACCTGCTCGGCGACGTGGAAAAGTATCTGGTCGGTCAGAACTGCTACATCGACATCAGCTGCTCGTTCAGCGACCTCGGCAATTTCAGCGACGCGACCGACGCGGATATCGTCAGGGTAATCAAAAATCACGGCGCGGATAAAATTCTTTTCGCGACCGATTCGCCGTGGAATGACCAGAAGGCTTATATCAAGCGTTTGCGGGAGCTTGACGGTCTGACGGACAACGAAAAGGAATTGATTTTCAGTAAAAATGCCGGGAAGCTACTCGGTCTTTAATATCAAAAAACTGTTAAAGGGGATATTTCAACATGGACATGTTTATCAAAATTGCCTTTCTGGTAATTTTCTTCGCCATCATGATCGGCGTAGGAATCTACTGCAGAAAGCACAGCACTAACGTCAACGGCTTCGTACTGGGCAACCGCTCGGTCGGCCCGTGGCTGACCGCATTCGCGTTCGGTACCTCGTATTTCTCGGCGGTTATCTTCGTCGGCTATGCGGGACAGTTCGGCTGGAAATTCGGTATGGCTTCCACATGGATCGGTCTGGGCAACGCGTTCATCGGCTCGCTGCTCGCGTGGAACATTCTCGGCCGCCGCACCCGCGTCATGACCCAGCATCTCGACAGCGCTACCATGCCCGACTTCTTTATGAAGCGCTATAACTCCAAGGCGCTGAAAATCACCGCCGCTGTCATCATCTTCATCTTCCTGATTCCCTACACTGCGTCGCTGTACAACGGACTTTCCCGTCTGTTTGAGATGGCGTTCGGTATTCCTTATGAATACTGCGTTATCGCGATGGCGGTTCTGACCTGCGTCTACGTCGTTCTCGGCGGCTATATGGCGACCGCAATCAACGACTTTATTCAGGGTATCATCATGCTGTTCGGCATTATCGCCGTTATCGTTGCGGTTTTGAGTATCAACGGCGGTCTGACAGCTACCATCACCGAGCTTTCCAAAATCCAGGCGGACAACACCGAGGCGCTGGGCGCTTACACCTCGTTCCTCGGACCCGACATCTTCGGCTTGATCGGCGTCATTCTCCTGACCTCTCTCGGCACATGGGGACTGCCCCAGATGGTTCAGAAATTCTACGCCATCAAATCCGAGAAATCCATCCGTACCGGCACCATCGTATCTACTATCTTCGCTATCATCGTAGCGGGCGGCTGCTACTTCCTCGGCGGCTTCGGCAGACTGTTCGGCGAAGCAGGCCCTGACGGCAAGCCTGTCGGCGGCTTTGACAGCGTTATTCCGACAATGCTCGAGAACCTCTCCCCCATCCTGATTGGTATTGTGGTGATCCTCGTTCTGTCGGCTTCCATGAGCACGCTCTCGAGCCTTGTACTGACCTCCAGCTCCGTGCTGACCATCGACTTTATCGACCCTGTATTCTGCAAGAACAAGCCGATGACGGAGAAGAAGAAGGTTTCCACTATGCGAATCTTCATCGTATTCTTCATCGTTGTTTCCGCAGTTATCGCGATTATTCAGGCGAAATCTCCCGTTATGTTTATCTCTCAGATGATGGGCGTATCGTGGGGCGCGCTGGCAGGCGCATTCCTCGCGCCGTTCATGTACGGTCTGTATATGAAGCGCGTACCGAAGCTCGCCGTATGGATTAACTTCATCCTGGGCGTCGGCATCTCCCTCGCCTCCTTTATCTGCAACATCTCGGGCGTAAAGTTCGCCAGCCCTGTCCTCACCTACTTCCAGTCGCCGATTAACGCGGGTATGGCGGCAATGATTATCGGTATTATCATAACGCCGATTATCGCGCTGATTGCGCCCGCAAAGGACAAGGAACGCGTCGATGAGATTTTTGACTGCTTCAACGAAAAGCATACTGTTTCATCCAAGCAGTCTATCGACGAAGTTTAATTCATCTTCCAAAAAATTTAACCATAAAATGCGCAAGAAGTCTAAAGTCATTATTGCCTTTAGGCTTTTTGTGCGCTATAATAGGTATGTCAGTAAGTAATAAATAAAGGGGTAAAATGATGATTTTTCAAAAAGATATTGAAACCTTACCGAGAAAAGAAATCGAAGCGATCCAGCTCGAACGGCTCAAATGGGTCGTCAAGTATTGCTACGACAACGTGCCGCTCTACCATCAGCGCCTGACGGACTGCGGCGTGCTGGACGGCTCTAAAATCAAGGAGCTGTCCGACATTCAGTACATACCCTACACCACGAAGGACGACTTCCGCGACAACTATCCCTTCGGTCTGATGGCGACCGATATGAAGGACATCGTGCGGATTCACGCGTCATCGGGTACGACAGGAAAGCCTACGACCGGCGTATATACCAAGGAGGATTTGGATATCTGGTCGGACTGCGTTGCGCGCGTCGCGTGCGCGGGCGGCGTAACTCCCGACGATATAATCCAAATCAGCTTCGGCTACGGTCTGTTTACCGGGGCGCTCGGTCTGCATTACGGTATTGAAAAAATCGGCGCGACCGTTATCCCCGCGTCCTCGGGCAATACCGAAAAGCAGCTGATGATGATGCGCGACTGGGGCGTGACCGGCTTGGTAGCGACGCCATCCTATGCGCTCTATCTCTCCGAAGCGGTCAAGGAAGCGGGCTATCCCCTCTCCGACTACAAGCTCCGTCTGGGAATCCTCGGCTCCGAGCCGTGTACCGTTTCTATGCGTCAGCAGATTGAGGACAACTTCAACATCCGTGTGTCCGACAACTACGGCATGACCGAGCTGGGAGGTCCCGGCGTATCCGGCGACTGTGAAGCGCGCGACGGTATGCACTTCGCGGAGGATCACTTCCTGCCCGAAATCATCAACACCGACACCGGCGAGAGACTCGGCGAGGGCGAGGTCGGCGAGCTTGTCGTCACCACCCTGACCCGCAAGGGTATGCCCGTCCTGCGTTACCGCACCAAGGACATCACAAAGCTGTCGTACCGGCCCTGCTCCTGCGGCCGCACGCACGCCCGTATGGCGAAAACGATGGGCAGAACCGACGATATGCTGATTATCAAGGGCGTCAACGTCTTCCCCACGCAGATTGAAAATATTCTGATTGGCATTGACGATATCGCGCCGCACTATATGCTGTACATCACGCGCGAGAACTACCGCGACAGCCTTGAAATCAAGGTCGAGGTCACCAATGCCGCGCTGCTCGAAAATTATCAGCTGCTCGATAACCTCAAAAAGAGCATCGAGGCGAAGATGCAGTCCATCCTCGGACTGAGAACCAAGGTCACGCTTATGCCGCCGAAATCCCTCGAGCGCTTCCAGGGCAAGGCAAAGCGCATTGTCGACCAGCGAAATCTGTAAGCCAAGCAAAGGTGGAATTAGAAATATGAAAGAATTAATGATAGGAAACGCGGCGGTTGCCCGCGGACTGTATGAAGCGGGATGCGCGCTGATTTCCAGCTACCCCGGCACCCCGAGCACGGAAATCACTGAGGTTTTCGCGAAATACGACGACGCCTACTGCGAATGGGCGCCCAATGAAAAGGTCGCGACGGAAGCCGCCTTCGGCGCCGCGCTGCGCGGCAAGCGCTCCGCCTGCTGCATGAAGCACGTCGGTCTGAACGTCGCCGCCGACCCGCTCTTTACCCTGTCTTATACAGGTGTGAACGCAGGCATGGTCATCTGCGTTGCGGACGACCCCGGTATGCACAGCTCCCAGAACGAGCAGGACAGCCGCCACTATGCGATCGCCGCTAAGATTCCGATGCTCGAGCCGTCCGACTCTCAGGAGGCGCTGGACTTTGCGAAGCTCGCGTTTGAAATCTCCGAGCAGTTCGACACGCCCGTCCTGCTGAAAATGTGTACCCGCGTCGCTCACTCACAGAGCATTGTCGAGGTCGGCGAGCGCGTCGAGGTCACAAAGCCCTACGAAAAGAATCCGCAGAAATACATCATGGCTCCCGCGAACGCCATCCGCCGTCATCCGTTTGTGGAGGAACGCACGGCAAAGCTCGTCGAATACGCGGAAACCTCCCCTGTCAACCGCGTTGAGGACGGCGACGGCAGCCGCGACTTCGGCGTGATTACCTCCTCGACCTCTTATCAGTATGTCAAAGAGGCGTTCGGCGACAGCGTCCCTGTATTAAAGCTCGGCATGGTCAATCCCTTACCCGTCAAGCTGATTCGTGACTTTGCCGCCAAGGTCGGCAAGGTTTATGTGATTGAAGAGCTTGACCCGGTTATCGAAACCCACTGCAAGGCAATCGGCGTTGACGTTGTCGGCAAGGAGAAATTCTCCATTCTCGGCGAATTTTCACAAAAATCCATTGAAAAAGCCTTTGATATGGCGGATAAAACCGCCTTCCGTCTGGATACCGACGTTCCCGTACGTCCTCCGATGATGTGCGCGGGCTGTCCTCACCGCGGGATGTTCTCTGTCCTCGCGAAAAACAAAATCACGGTGCTGGGCGACATCGGCTGTTATACGCTCGGCTCGATGCCTCCGCTGAACGCGCTCGATATGACGCTGTGCATGGGCGCTTCCGTATCGGGTCTGCACGGCTATAATAAAGCCGGCGGCGAGGAAACCGAAGGCAAGTCCGTCTGCGTAATCGGCGACTCGACCTTCATGCACTCGGGCGTGACGGGGCTGATAAATATCGCCTACAACCAAAGCAACTCAACCGTCATCATTCTCGACAACTCCATCACGGGTATGACGGGTCATCAGCAAAATCCGACGACCGGTTACTCCATCAAGGGCGACCCCGCGGGTAAGGTAGACCTCGAAAGTCTTTGCCACTCTATCGGCATCAACTCCGTGCGCGTCGTCGACCCCTACAATCTCGAGGAATGTAATAAGGTTCTCAAGGAAGAGCTTGCAAAGGACGAGCCGTCCGTTATTATCTCACGCCGTCCGTGCGTTCTTCTGAAATATGTCAAGCCGAAAAAGCCGCTTCACGTCAATACCGAAAAGTGCAAGAGCTGCAAGCGCTGCATGAAGTTCGGCTGTCCGGCGATTTCGTTCCGCGATAACCACGCGGTAGTCGACCCCACCCTTTGTATCGGCTGCGGCGTATGCGCTCAGCTATGTGCGTTTGACGCGTTTGAAAGCGAGGTAGAGTGATATGACGAAAAATGTAATGATTGTCGGCGTAGGCGGTCAGGGCTCTCTGCTCGCCTCAAAGCTTCTCGGCAGACTTCTCGTTGACGAGGGCTACGACGTAAAGGTTTCCGAGGTTCACGGTATGAGCCAGCGCGGCGGCTCCGTCGTCACCTACGTCCGCTTCGGCGACAGGGTTTATTCCCCCGTAATTGAAGCAGGCGAGGCGGATTTCATCGTTTCGTTCGAAAAAATCGAAGCCGCCCGCTATGTGGAGAATTTAAAGAAGGACGGTACCGTTATCGTCAACACCCAGCAGATCGACCCCATGCCCGTCATCATCGGCGCGGCTGAGTATCCCTCCGGTATCCTCGAGGAGATGAAAGCAAAGGGCGTTCACGTCGACGCCATCGACGCGCTCGACCTTGCCCGGCAGGCAGGCTCCGCAAAGGCGTGTAATATCGTGCTGATGGGCAGGCTGGCGAAATATTTCGATATACCCAAGGAAAAGTGGATTGCCGCTATCGAAAATAGCGTCAAGCCGCAGTTTGTCGAAATGAACAAAAAGGCATTTGAACTCGGCTACAGCTGCTGAGTTTACAAAGTATAAAAGCAAAATAAATAATGATAATCAGAAAGGATGAGACCGTTGCACAACCACTACTACCAACCGGAAGCCGAAACAATGCCGGTTGAAAACATCAAAAAATTACAGGAAGAAAAGCTGAAGAAGCAGGTGCGCCACGTATATGATAACGTCAAGTATTATCGCGACCTGATGGACGCGAAGGGCGTGACCCCCGACGATATCCGGACGCTCGACGATATCAAAAAGCTCCCCTTCCTCACCAAGGACGACCTCAGAGAAGCCTATCCCTACGGAATGCTCGCGACCGACCTCAAGGACTGCGTTCGCATCCAGTCCACCTCCGGCACGACCGGCAAGCGCGTCGTCGCCTTTTATACCCAGAACGATATTGATTTATGGGAGGACTGCTGTGCGCGCGCAATCGTCGCCGTGGGCGGCGATGAAAACGACGTCTGTCAGGTTTGCTACGGCTACGGTCTGTTTACCGGCGGCCCCGGTCTCAACGGCGGCTCTCACAAGGTCGGCTGTCTGACGCTCCCCATGTCCAGCGGCAACACCGAACGCCAGATTCAGTTCATGATGGATTTAGGCGCCACGATTCTCTGCTGTACGCCCTCCTATGCCGCCTATATCGGAGAGAGTCTCAAGGAGCGCGGCTATAAGCCCGAGGATAACAAGCTCAAGGCGGGTATCTTCGGTGCGGAGCCGTGGACGGAGGAAATGCGCAGAGATATTGAAAAATCGCTCGGCATCAAGGCGTATGATATCTACGGTCTGACCGAAACAAGCGGCCCCGGCGTATCCTTCGAGTGTGAGGAACAGACAGGAATGCACATCAACGAAGACCACTTCTACGCGGAAATCATCGACCCCGAAACCGGCGAGGTCCTCCCCGAGGGCAGTAAGGGCGAGCTGGTATTCACCGCGCTCGATAAAGAAGCGTTCCCGCTGCTCAGATACCGCACCCGCGATATCTGCGTTCTCAAAAGAGAGAAATGCTCCTGCGGACGCACATTCATCAAGATGTCAAAGCCGATGGGCAGAAGCGACGATATGATGATTATTCGCGGCGTCAACGTATTCCCGAGCCAGATTGAGGCGGTTCTGCTGAATAACGGCTACGCGCCCAACTACCAGATCATCGTCGATCGCGTGAACAATACCGACACCTTCGATATCAACGTCGAGATGCTCCCCGAGGACTTCTCTGATACGCCGAAGACCATCACCAAGAAGGAAAAAGACCTGCAGAACGCGATGAAAACCATGCTCGGCATCAATCCCGCAATTCACCTTGTCGCGCCGAAGACGATTGCCCGCAGCGAGGGCAAGGCTGTCCGCGTCATCGACAAGCGTAAATCTTACGATACAAAATAAAGGAGAAGAATCATGGCAATCAAACAATTATCCATTTTTGTAGAAAACCGCGAGGGTACTCTCGTCAACGTAACCGACGCTATCGCTAAGGCGAAGGTCGATATCCGCGCCATGAGTGTCGCCGATACCAACGACTTTGGTATCTTCCGCCTGATTGTGACCGACATTGATAAGGCGAAGGCAGCTCTTGAGGAAGCAAACTGCTTTGTTTCCGTCACCGAGGTTGTCGGCGTAGCAATCAACGACGAGCCGGGCGGTCTGGCAAAGGTCATCAAGATTCTTGCGGACAACAACATCAACATTGAGTATATGTACGCATTCATCACGGTTTCCGGTCAATTTGCCTACGTTGTCCTGCGCGTTGCGGACAATGAAGCCGCAGAAAAAATCCTCGTCGAAAACGGTATCAAGCTCGTCAGCGAAGAGGATATCGAAAATCTGTAATATAAAAATATCGGCATGAAAACGGGGGCTCTCGCACTAAGAAATGCGACAGCCCCTGTTTTTGTATAGAGGGAGCCTACATATTATTGAGATATTTCTCAACGTCAAAGTCATCCAGCGGCGTATCCTTCTTCAGATAAAGCGGATGGTGGGGGTGTCCTTTCTTCGAGATTTTCCCCGCGGAGTACCAGTGCGCGCCGTATTGCTCGCCGAGCGTAATCATCGAGCGTACGCAACCGGGCAGATAGCGCCGCTTCTCAATAATATTGCCCCACGCCGCCCATACGGCGGGCGACTGACGGCTGATTTGCAGGACGTATTCGAATGCCTTCATGTTTTCTTCATGCAAGAGCATATTGCACTCGCGCTCCATATCGTCGGGATTTGTCGCGCGCTGGGCATAGACATTGAACATGATAAAGCTGTCAAAGCCGTTGTACAGCGCGATTCGCTCGACAGATTTCAGGGTATTGTCGAGGTCGTCGGGCGCGGCGGTCGAAGGATTGATGCCGATACAAATTAAAGGATTCTCGCCTTTTGTCCCGAGAATATAACGGTACTCGCTGTAAAAATCAGGGACATACAGCCAGCGGCTCTTGTCATAATCATCATTGGTCGATACCAACGCTTTCTCAAAGGTCAGCACCTCAATATCCACGGTATCGGACGAGGGAATGTGCATAGATATAACCCCTTATAGTCAAAGCAGGCGATCAAAAGACCGCCTGCTGTTTATTGATTTTATGATTCGCTTAAAGCTCCCATGTGCCGAGTTCCCATTTGCCCTCGTCATTTACATGGTCTGCCCATACGCCGATATCGTTGTCGATAGACGCGTCAACCGACTGCGGCTCGCCTGTTCCGGCGCTGACAACAAACTGGTCGCACTCCATCGGGACAAAGCCGAAATACTGTGCCTGACCGTAATCGTTGGTGTCATAGAATTCCATCTGCTCGCCCGGCCATGCGACAGGACCTTCCTCGCCGGACGTCCAGTAATAGAGATTCATCGCGCCGCTCCAGCCCTGTGAGTTGCTGAAGATAACGGTATAGCAGCCGTCACGGTGCGGATAATCGGGCTCGTCGGGATAGGTCGGAGTATACGGATCGTCTGTCGGAGTATACGGGTCTTCCGTCGGAACGATAACCGGCGTCGTCGGTGTGACATCACCGCCGATACGCTTGTCGATGATAGACTTATCGGACAGCGGCAGTCCCGCAAGGTAACGCTGGATCGCAGTCGCGTCAAGAACCGTTACCTGAGTATCCTGGTCAACATCGCCGACAACATCATAATAGGTTGTCTTTTCCGCTAAGTTTACCAGAACACGCTGGATAAGGGTCGCGTCATAAATGGAAATCGTATCATCGTCGTCGGTATCACCCATCAGCTTGCCCTGACCGTATTGGGTAGGAGCCTGTGTCGGGGGCTGGGTGGGCTTTGCAGTGCTCGGCTGCTGGGTCGGCTCCTCACCGTCAAGATAGATAACCGCTACGCCGGTGTTGCCGACGTTACCGCGAATCTGGGTAGAGGTAACGGTAAACTTCGCGCCGCTGATAGCGTCGGTATAAGTACCCGCCTTGAGCTTGTGGTTGGTCAGTGTAACAGAGCCGGAGGTGGCGCTGCCGCAGCGAACGATCACACAGCCTGTGGTTCCGCGCTCGATATAAGCGTTGCCGCTCTGGTTCGCGGTGCAATATTCGGACTGACCGATAAAGTAGTTATGGAACTGGTTGACTGCCTTTGTGGTCGCGTTAGACCAAGAGGTCTTTTTCGCGTCGCCCAGCGTGATGTTCTTCAGGGCGCTTGTCGAGGTGCTGTCGTCGGGACGCGCAAGGTATACGGTGGTAAAGCCCGCACGGCCTGCTGTCAGCGCCCAGATTTTACCTCTCTGGACGACGTTCAGCGAGGTGGTAGTGCCGTCGATATAGGTATCATGGGATTCTTCCCAGAGAACGGTGTTCGCCTTTGTGAAAGTGTTGTTGCCGGTATCGTTATAGAACGGAGTCGCGTTACCGTTGGACGCGCCGTTACGTACCGCGGGCATAATCTGGTCGCGGTGAGCGCTGTTATCGGTAACCTCAAAGAACTTGAAGTACATCGAATACGGACGGTTAACGCCGCAGGTGTTCAGAATTTCGCCGTAAGCATAGCACTCCTTCTCGGGGTGGGCGTTTCTGACCTTGGTCAAGGTGTTCTTCCAGAAATCGGAACGCAGACCCGCAATATCGTCGGGAGTTTCAATATGCTTCGCCGCGTCGAAGCGGAAGCCGTCCGCGCCGGCGGTCAGCAGCTCGTCCATATAATCATAGATTGCCTGCTGGACGCGGCTGTCCTCGGTTTTCAGGTCGGGCAGATGCGAGGTGCAGTTACGGGTCAGGTCGTAGGTAGAATCATACTGAGATACGCCGTTTTCCAGATACTGCATATTCTTATAGGGGCTGTGGAACAGATTGTTGTTGTAAATCTCAGGCTCAAATTCCTTCGCCCTCTCGGTGACGTGGTTGATCGGGTTTTTATCGTAGGAGCTGCTCTGGTCGTCCTTTTCATAGCCGTTGGTACCCATGTGGTTGATAACGGTGTCGACGATAACCTTCAGTCCCAGCTCGTGCGCCTTGTTACACATCGAAACGAACTCAGACTTAGTACCGAGCGCGTTGTCGGTCGATTCGTTAATCTGGAAGCCTGCGGGCTGATAGAACATCCACCATCCGTTGTTGCTCTGATCAAACTTAGCGCCCTTGGTAGCCTCTTTGATCTCATTAGGAGGCGATACCTGTACGGTAGTAAAGCCCTGCTCGGCGATGGTCGTCAGGTTTGCCTCAATATTCTTGTACGACCATGTCCATGCCTGCAGAATCGTACCGTCGTTCACGGTGCTGGAAAGACCGTAGCCGTTTTCCGCCGAGGTCTGCGCCAGCATATCCTGATATGCCGAGGTCGCCGCAAGCTCTGTATTCGCGCCGGACGCGACAACAGAAGATGCAACCGCCACGCAGGACGTCACCAGCACGACAGCCAGCAGAACGCTCAATAAACGTTTCAGTTTCATAATATCCTCCTGATTATTCGGAGCAGATTGCTCCCTCTCTGAGATTTCCTCACTGTTTAGTATAACAAAAACACGGCTTTGATTCAATTCACTTTTTCTACAAATATTCGCACGGAAATTCAACATAATACCTAAACGAAATTTGTTGTTGCAAAAAGTTTTCTGTAGTGATAAAATAGCTCTCAGGTGATAAACTATGAAAAAATGTGAATATTGCGCGAAAGAGATTTCTTATCACGAAATGTACTGCTCGGACGAATGTGAGAACAAATCCTACGATTTTTTTGATAAAAGGGATAAATTTCAAACATTTTTCTCCGTAATCAACGGTATTTTCGTGCTGGCAATCGGCGTATGTATCTTTTTATATTCCTTTATGCCTGCGGTCGGTCTGTTCGGCATCGCATCAAGCCTGCTGATTCTGGGAACCATGTATATGTTTCTCCCCTTCCCTCCCGATCTTTTCATTGAAAAATATAAATTAAAAAAAGCGATTCAATTAGCGCGAATCATCGCGGGCGTACTGCTCGCGCTCGGAGTGGGCGTGTTAATTTACGGAATTATCCGGGTGCTGTGAATATTTAAGGACGGGCAGTGAAAACTAACCATACAGTCATAAGCGTTTATACGACTGTTGAATTTTCAAAAATTTAGGAGGTTTTCACATGCTGGATAAAATCGCATTGACACTATTGGTTATCGGCGGTATCAACTGGGGCAGCGTAGGACTTTTCCAGTTTGACATTGTCGCCTTTCTGGCGGGCGGTCAATCGGGCGTCGTCAGCCGTATCATCTATGTTATTGTCGGACTGTCGGCGCTGTGGTGCATTTCACTGTTATTCCGCGACACAACCGAAGCGGGCGACAGCGATAAAAGCTATCGTCCGAGTACGACATAAGAAAGAAAAAAAGAAGCTGCCTTGTCGTGTGACAGGGCAGCTTTTTTATAATGATTATGAATTATTTTTTGTCGGCGGGTTTCGGCTCGACGGTCTTGGGGTCGGTGACAAGCTCCTTGACAGAGGTCGCGAGGCTCGCGATATTCTGCATATCCGAAGGGATAATCAGCTTTGTCGCCTGACCGTCGGCGACCTTCTGGAGCGCTTCGAGAGATTTCAGCGCGATAACCTTTTCGGAGGGATTCGCCTCGGACAGCATTTTCAGCGCGTCGGCATACGCCTTCTGAACGGCGAGGATCGCCTGCGCTTCACCGTCGGCTTCACGGATTTTGGTTTCCTTAACCGCGTCAGCCTTGAGGATTGCAGATTCCTTCAAGCCTTCGGCAACCAGAATCTGAGAGCGCTTCTCACCCTCTGCGTCGAGGATACGCGCACGGCGCTCACGCTCCGCCTTCATCTGCTTTTCCATCGCGTCCTGAATTTCTCTGGGCGGGAGGATGTTCTTCAGCTCTACGCGAATCACACGGATACCCCATGCGTCAGTCGCTTCATCAAGGATGATACGGATTTTATCGTTGATGGTATCGCGCGAGGTCAGCGTCGAGTCAAGCTCGAGGTCGCCGATGATATTACGCAGGGTGGTCGCGGTCAGATTCTCAATCGCGTCGAGCGGACGCTCTACGCCGTAGGTGTACAGCTTCGGGTCGGTAATCTCAAAGTACACGACGGTGTCAATCTGCATGGTGACGTTGTCGCGGGTGATAACCGGCTGGGGCGGGAAGTCCACTACCTGTTCCTTGAGCGATACGCGCTTGGAAACGCGGTCGATAAACGGAACCTTCAGGTGCAGACCTGTTCCCCATGTCTGGCTGTATGCGCCGAGGCGCTCAATCACATAGGCGTGCGCCTGCGGGACGATTTTGATATTGCGGGCAATGATAATAACAATCAGCAGCGCAATTGCCGCCAAAACAATATAAAAGACGTTCATAATATTTCCTTTCTGTTGTTCGTTGATGGTTGGTAAGGTTGGGTTGTAGCTTAACGCTTGACAATCAGCTTGACGCCTTCGATTGCGGCAACGGTTACCGACGCGCCCTCTTCAATCGGCTTTCCGTCGAAAGAGCGGGCTGTCCACACGGACGAATCGACCCTGACCAGACCTGTTGCGGCGGCGTTGTCGATTGCTTCCGTCACGACGGCGCTTTTTCCGAGATAGCGGTCGGCGTTGGTTGCCTCGGCTTTTTTGACCTTGATATGCTTCACTATGGGTCTTGTAATCAGCAGCGCAAGCGCAGAAACAACGGCAAACACAACCAACTGAATGGTAAGATTGCCGGTAATCAGGGATGTAATGCATCCTGCTACCGCGCCGATTGCAAACCAAATTGACACAAGCTGAACGGTTACGGCTTCGAACGTCGCCATCACAAAAGCGACAATCAGCCAGATAAGTGTCACTGTATCCATAAAGTCACCTCATTCCTCATGTTCCTTAAAGATTGCCTCGGGACTGTCCTCGGGCTTGACGGGCATATTGTATTTGTCGGCGCGTCTGCCGATAAACAGCGAGATAATCAGCCCGACTAACACCGGCGCGAAGAATCCGAGCAGCAGATAATTTCCGTTGACCAGCGACAGGATGACAAACACCGTCATCAAAAGCATCAGGAGCACCGTAATCGTGGTACGGGTCGAGCTTTTCTGAGAGCCGTAAACATCCTTGTACTGATTCGGTTGAGCCGCTACGGGACGGTTCTTCATAAAATCCCTTTGATTATTTTCCATCGTTAGTTAGTATATGCGCTTATAACGCAAATCATTTATCGGACGAGGTATCGTCGATGCCGATATCGACAAAGGTACCTGCGCCGCCGCTGACCTTGGGCAGCTCGCCGTTCCATTTTTCAATCTTCTTATTCTCGATAACCTGATCTGTCAAGGACTGGGAAATCGTTTTATTCGCTTCCGCCTCGCCTTCCGCGCGAATCTTCTGGGCTTCCGCTTCCGCCTCGGCATTGGTGATTTTCGTCTTCTTCTCGGTTTCGGCTTTCAGAAGCTGCTGCTGAGCGACCTGCTTCTCTTCAATCGCGGTAATGAATGCGTCGGAGAAATCAAAGTCGATAATATTGACGTCGGTGACATACAAGCCGATCTCGTTCAGCTTATCGTTCAGTCCTGTAATCAGTCCCTCGGAAATCAGCTGACGGTTGGTAACGCTTTCCTCGGCGGTGTAGGTCGCGGTAATCGCTTTCAGCACCTCGTTGACCGCGGGGATGACAAGAACGTTCTCGTAATCCGCGCCGATGTTCTTATAGATGCTGTAGCTCTTTGAGGTGTCGACGCGATAGTTGATAGCGAGGACGGTGTTGACGCTCTGCAGGTCCTTGGAAAAGGCTTCGGTGTTGACCTCGAGCTTCTGGATACGGTTGTCAATCATCACGACCTGCTGAACAAACGGAATCTTCAAATGAATACCCTCCTGCATAACGCCCTCGTTGACCTTGCCGAAGGTCGTCACAACGCCGGTATGACCCGCATTGACGATTGCGAGGGAATTCGCGCCCAAAACTAAAATCAGGACGATAACGATTACGGGAATCAGAATCTTTTTCCATTTGATGTTCGGGATAGTGGTTACACTATTATTATTCATGGTTTTCCTCCTTAAAAATATCCATATAAAGCCTGTCGGCTTCTTTTTTGTACTGTCCTGCGATATGCACCGTTACCATCACGCACAGCGCGTCCTTTAAGCGCTCGCGCTCGGGCGACGGCTCCATATAATCGCTGAGAATCTTCTCCGCCTCCTCCCCTATTGCCTGAGGCGCCGGCAGGCTGCCGGAGAGGTTGCCGATGATTTTGCTGAAAATATCATAGAGCGCGACGTCGGAGATAATATCGTCGCTCTCGTCGTCGGCGTTGCCGTTGACATACCGAAGCAATCCGCCGACGCGGTCGATCTGCATGCTCTCTCTGAGCTGAGCGATCAGCAGGATGCGCGCCAAGTGGCGTTCGCGATACTTCTTCCCTATCGGATGCGGGACATAGCCGCGCTTGATCCAGTTCTGGATCGTCGAAGGCTCCAGACCGCTTAGTGTGCAGACTTGGCTGAGCGTCAGACCGTCCGTCGCGCGGATCAGCGGCAGATATTCCGCGATCCTGCACGGCTGTCGGTCATTTGGATTATCTATCATCACGCGACCTCCTCTTTAAGTTTACTCGATTATATCACAGGTTCACGTGACTGTCAATAGTTTTCAAAAGATTATTTTAAGAAATGTTTACCAATCTAATATGAATCAACTACCCCATCACACAACTCAGGCGGCGTATTTGACTCTAGACTGATAACTGAACCCTGACCACTAACCACTAACCACTGACCCCTGACCACTGACCACTGACCACTAACCACTAACCACTGACCACTGACCACTGACCACTGACCACTGACCACTAACCAC
>CAJONB010000005.1 GCA_905235715.1 uncultured Ruminococcus sp.
GTCATCAAAGACAGCGTAAAGGCTTAAGGAAGGAGGAAATAATATGCCTAATGTACAGGTAGTTGATATGCAGGGCAAGAAGGTTTCTTCTGTAGACCTTGCCGATGCGATTTTCGGTATCGAGCCGAATGCCGCTGTTATGCATCAGATGGTCGTAAGCTATCTTGCGAACCAGCGTCAGGGCACACAGTCGGCGCTCACCCGTTCCGAGGTTTCCGGCGGCGGCAGAAAGCCCTGGAGACAAAAGGGTACAGGCCGCGCCCGTCAGGGTTCGACACGTTCTCCCCAGTGGTACCACGGCGGCGTAGTATTTGCTCCGAAGCCCCGCGATTACCGCTTCTCTGTGAACAAGAAGGTTCGCAGACTCGCGATGAAGTCCGCTTTCTCCACCAAGGCTGCTGCCGAGGAGATTATCGTTATCGACTCTATCGCGCTCGATGAAATCAAGACAGCGAAGATTGCCGCTATGCTCAGCGCGGTTGGCTCTGAGCGCAAGGCGCTGATCGTTCTGCCCGAGGTTGACGAGAAGGTCATCAAGTCCGCCCGCAATATTCCCGGCGTCAAGACCGCGCAGGTCAACGAGCTGAATGTTTATGACATTCTCAACGCTGACAAGCTTATCATCGCCAAGGACGCGCTCACTAAGATTGAGGAGGTATACGCATGATTGCTCAGGATATCGTAATCCGCCCCATCATCACTGAGAAGGCGATGCAGGACATCACAGCGAAGAAGTACGTTTTTGAGGTCGCGAAGAACGCTACCAAAATCGACGTAAAGCGCGCTGTGGAGGAACTCTTCAAGGTAAAGGTTGAGAAGGTCAACACCGTCCACGTAAGAGGTCAGATGAGACGTCAGGGCCGCTTCGAGGGCTATACCCGCTCCTGGAAGAAAGCGTATGTTCAGCTTAGCGCTGACAGCAAACCGATTGAATTTTTTGAAGGCATGATGTAAGGCCTGTGCTCGCGGAGCTCGCACGACCTACAGTGAAGAGCTGAGAGTGAAGAGTGAAGAGTTGAGGGAGGGCTTCGCCCTCACCCGATACAATAATCCTTTTCACCTGTCCGCGTGAACGAAAACTTTACAACTAATAACGACACAGGCATGAATGTATGGGATGCGCCATCATCCCGCAAAGCCATCATGAGGAGAGTGAAAAATATGGCTATAAAAGTTTATAAGCCGACTACCAACGCCCGTCGTAATATGTCGGTAACGGATTACTCCGGACTCTCAAAGGTCGCTCCCGAAAAGAGCTTGCTCACCCCTCTCAAGAAGAACTCCGGCCGTAACAGCTACGGTCGCATCACAGTTCGTCATAGAGGCGGCGGCAACAGGAGAAAATACCGTATTATTGATTTCAAAAGACAAAAATTTGATGTAGAAGGCACCATTAAGACCCTCGAGTATGATCCGAACCGTTCGGCGTTTATCGCTCTGGTAGAGTACACCGACGGCGAGAAGGCGTACATCATCGCGCCTCAGGGTCTGAAGGTCGGCGACAAGATTATCGCCGGCGCGAACGCGGATATCAAGCCCGGTAACGCGCTGCCCCTTATCAACATTCCCACCGGTACCTTTGTTCATAACGTAGAGCTTTATCCCGGCCGCGGCGCACAGCTTGCCCGCGCAGCAGGTAACATGGCTCAGCTGATGGCGAAGGAAAACGGTATGGCGCTGCTCAGGCTGCCCTCCGGCGAGCTGAGAAACGTCCCCGACGCCTGCATGGCGACCATCGGTCAGGTTGGCAACATCGACCACGAGAACGTGAAAATCGGTAAAGCCGGCCGTAAGAGAAACATGGGTATCCGCCCGACCGTCCGCGGTTCCGTTATGAACCCGAACGACCACCCGCACGGCGGTGGTGAGGGTAAGTCCCCTGTCGGCCGTCCCGGCCCTGTAACCCCTTGGGGTAAGCCGGCGCTCGGTTATAAGACCAGAAAATCCAACAAAGCGTCCGATAAGCTTATCGTAAGACGCAGAAACAGCAAGTAAGGCAGAAAGGAAGGAACTTAACTTATGAGTAGAAGTACGAAAAAAGGACCTTTTGTTCAGCCTGTGCTGCTCAAAAGGGTAGAGGAAATGAACGCCTCCGGCGAGAAGAGAATCTTAAAGACATGGTCAAGATCCTCGACGATTTTCCCTCAGTTTGTAGGACACACATTTGCTGTTCATGACGGCAGAAAGCACGTTCCGGTATATGTTACCGAGGATATGGTAGGACACAAGCTCGGCGAGTTTGCTCCGACCCGTACCTTCCGCGGTCATGCCGGTTCCAAGACAAGTAAGTAAGGCAAAGGAGAGTCAGAGAAATGGAAAGTAAGGCATATCTGAATTATGTCCGTATCTCGCCCCGCAAGGTTTCCGTCGTTCTCGACCTCATCAGAGGAAAGGACGTCAAGCTTGCAAAGGCGATTCTTGAGCAAACTCCTAAGGCCGCTTGCGAGCCGCTCTTGAAGCTGCTCAAGTCTGCTATGGCAAATGCCGAGAATAACCACGATATGGATGTGGCCAGTCTGTATGTGGCGGAATGCCACGCTAGTCAGGGCCCCACACTCAAGCGTATCCGTCCCCGCGCACAGGGCAGAGCCTTCCGCATCAACAAGAAGACCTCGCACATTACCCTGGTGCTCAAGGAAAGAGAATAAGGAGGTAGAGTTATGGGCCAGAAAGTTAATCCGCACGGTTTACGTGTAGGTATCATCAAAGATTGGGATTCCGTTGGTACGCCGACAAGAAGCACTTCGGCGATACGCTGGTAGAGGACTATAACCTCCGCCGCGACCTGAAAAAGCAGCTTTATGCTGCAGGCATCCCGAAAATCGAAATCGAACGCGACGGCAAAAAGGTGAGAATTCACATCCACTGCGCTAAGCCCGGTATGATTATCGGTAAGGGCGGCTCCGAAATCGAGAAGCTCCGCCTGCAGTGCGAGAAGAAGCTCGGCAAGCCCGTTGCCATCAATATCGTAGAGGTCAAGAACCCCGACCTGAACGCTCAGCTCGTCGCAGAGTCCATCGCTTCACAGCTCGAGAGAAGAATTTCCTTCCGCCGCGCGATGAAGCAGGCAATCGGCAGAGCGATGCGTTTCGGCGCGAAGGGTATCAAGACCCAGTGCTCCGGCCGTTTGGGCGGCGCCGAGATCGCGCGCTCCGAGCAGTACCATGAGGGCACTATCCCGCTTCAGACTCTGCGTGCAGACATCGACTACGGTTTTGCCGAGGCGAACACCACCTACGGTAAGATCGGCGTAAAGGTCTGGCTGTACCGCGGCGAGGTTCTCCGTGACAACGCCGGAAGCGAGCAGCGCAGAGAAAGACGCGAGAGAAGAGACAGAAGACCCCGCAGAGACAATAGGGAAGGAGGCAGAAAATAATGCTGATGCCTAAGCGTGTGAAGTACAGAAGAGTTCACAGAGGCAGAATGACCGGCCGCGCGTACCGCGGTAACAAGGTCACTTACGGTGAGTACGGTCTTCAGGCATTAGAGCCTGCATGGATTACCTCCAACCAGATCGAGGCGGCCCGTGTCGCTATGACACGTTACTGCAAGCGTTTCGGTAAGGTTTGGATTAAAATCTTCCCTGATAAGCCGGTTACAGCGAAGCCCGCTGAGACCCGAATGGGTTCCGGTAAAGGCTCACCCGAGTACTGGGTAGCGGTAGTCAAGCCCGACAGAGTGATGTTCGAAATCGCCGGCGTTCCCGAAGAGACCGCCCGCGAGGCGATGCGTCTTGCCGCGGCAAAGCTGCCGATCAAGTGCAAGTTCATTAAGAAGGAAGAGGAGGTTCAAGCATGACTGCTAAGGAATTAAGAGAATTAACAGAAGAAGAGCTTGAGCTCAAGCTTAAGGACCTCAAGGAAGAGCTTTTCAACCTTCGTTTCCAGCTTGCTGTCAACCAGCTCGAAAATCCGATGCGTATCACCGCTGTAAAGAGAGATATCGCCCGCGTTTCTACCGTTATGCGTGAGCTCTCTGACAAGGAAGCATAAGGAGGTAGAACAATGAGCGAAAGAAACATGAGAAAAACCCTTATCGGCCGCGTTAAGTCCGATAAGATGGATAAGACCATTGTTGTCACTATCGAGGATAGCGTAAAGCATAAGCTCTACAGCAAGGTTATCAAGCGCACCTACACCCTCAAGGCTCATGATGAGAACAACGAGGCACACGTAGGCGACCGCGTAAAGGTTATGGAGACCCGTCCCCTCTCCAAGGATAAGAGATGGAGACTCGTCGAGATCGTAGAGAAAGCGAAATAAGTTCAGATAAGGAGAAAATGATATGATTCAACAGCAAACTTATCTCAAGGTTGCCGACAACACCGGCGCAAAGGAACTTATGTGCATTCGTGTACTCGGCGGAACCAGGAGAAGATACGCCAATATCGGCGATGTTATCGTTGCCTCGGTTAAGAAAGCAACACCGGGCGGCGTTGTAAAGAAGGGCGAGGTTGTCCGCGCGGTTGTCGTTCGCTCCGCTAAGGGCGTTCGCCGCGAAGACGGAACCTATATCCGCTTCGATGAAAACGCAGCCGTTATCATCAAGGAAGATAAGAACCCGCGTGGTACCCGTATCTTCGGACCGGTAGCAAGAGAGCTTCGTGATAAGGATTACATGAAGATCCTCTCCCTCGCTCCGGAAGTACTTTAATGGAGGTGTCATAGAAAATGAGTAAAGTTCATGTAAAAACCGGTGACACCGTAGTCGTATTAAGCGGTAAGGACAAGGGCAAGAAGGGCAAGGTTCTCGCGGTATCTCCCAAGGAGGGCAAGGTTATCGTTGAGAAAATCAACATGGTTTCCAAGCATGTTAAGCCCAGACGTATGGGCGAGCCCGGCGGTATCATCCAGGCTGAGGGCGCGATGTATGCGTCTAAGGTTCAGATCGTCTGCCCCCGCTGCAAGGAAGCTACCCGCGTAGGTCATAAGATTTACGAGGACGGCACAAAGGGCCGCGTATGTAAGAAGTGCGGCGAAGCACTGTAAGGAGGATTTCAAGAATGGCAAGACTGAAAGAGTATTATGCTAAGGAAGTTGCACCCGCTCTGATGAAGAAATTCTCTTACAAGAGTGTCATGCAGATTCCGAAGCTCGACAAAATCGTAGTAAACGTAGGCGCAGGCGAGGTTAAGGACAACGCGAAGGCGATGGACGCTATCCTCTCCGATCTCGCTCAGATTACCGGCCAGAAGGCTCATATCTGTAAGGCGAGAAAGTCAGTCGCGAACTTCAAGCTCCGTGAGGGTATGCCCATCGGCGCTAAGGTCACACTCCGCGGCGAGCGTATGTATGAGTTCCTCGACAGACTCTTCAACGTCGCGCTGCCCCGTGTACGCGACTTCAGAGGTATCAACCCCAACTCCTTCGACGGCAGAGGCAACTACGCCCTCGGCCTCAAGGAACAGTTGATTTTCCCTGAGATTGACTATGATAAGATCGATAAGGTTCGCGGTATGGACGTAATCTTCGTCACCACCGCGACAACTGATGAAGAAGCGCGCGAGCTGCTCACCCTGATGGGCGCTCCGTTCGCGAAGTAAGGAGGGATTGTTGTGGCAAAAACTGCTATGAAGAAAAAGCAGCAGAGAAAACAGAAGTTCTCTACCCGTGAATACTCACGTTGCAAAATCTGCGGTAGACCACACGCCTACCTTCGTAAGTTTGGCGTATGCCGTATTTGTTTCCGTGAGCTCGCTTATAAGGGCGAGATTCCGGGCGTTAAGAAAGCAAGCTGGTAAGCAAGGAGGATTTAAGTTATGCAAATTACTGATACAATAGCTGATTTACTGACACGAATCCGTAATGCTAATTCAGCTAAACACGATTCTGTTCAGATTCCCGCGTCCAATATGAAGAAGGCGATTTGCCAGATTCTCTTAGACGAGGGTTATATCAAGAGCTTTTCCGTTGAGGAAGACGGCAAGCAGGGCATCATCACCGTGAATCTCAAGTATCTTGAGGGCAAGACTCCGGTTATCCAGGGTCTCAGACGCGTATCGAAGCCCGGCCTGCGTATTTACAGCAATGTTGAGGATATGCCCAAGGTCATGAAGGGTCTTGGTATCGCTATCATTTCGACCTCTAAGGGCGTTATGACCGACCGTGAAGCCAGAAAGCAGCACGTCGGCGGCGAGGTCCTCGCGTTCATTTGGTAAGGAGGTGCGACTATGTCTCGAATTGGAAGAAAACCTATAAATATTCCCGCCGGCGTCGAAGCAAAATTCGAAAACGGCGTTATGACAGTCAAGGGGCCCAAGGGTACGCTGACCCAGAAGATTCACCCGAACATGACTGTTGAAATCAATGGGGCAGTCATCGAAGTAAAGCGTCCCAACGACGATAAAGAGAACCGCTCGCTCCACGGCCTGACCCGTACCATCATCAACAACATGGTGATCGGCGTCACAGAGGGCTATAAGAAGGAGCTTGAGGTCAACGGCGTCGGCTACCGTGTTCAGAAGCAGGGCAAGAAGCTCGTTATGAACATCGGCTACAGCCACCAGGTTATCGTAGAGGATACCGATGATATTACAATCGAAGTTCCCAACCCCAACAGCATCATCATCCACGGCATTGATAAGCAAAAGGTAGGTCAGTTTGCTGCCGAGGTAAGAGAGAAACGTCCGCCGGAGCCTTATAAGGGTAAGGGCATCAAGTATGCCGGTGAATATATCCGCCGCAAGGAAGGCAAGGCCGGTAAGGCTTAATTAAAGGAGTGAATGAACAATGGTAAGTAGACCCGATTCTAAAGCGGCCCGTGCCAAAAGGCACAAGAGAGTCCGCGGTAAGTTAAGCGGCACAGCCGAGTGTCCTCGCCTTTGTGTTTTCCGCTCCACAAATAACATCTATGTTCAGATTATCGACGACGTAAAGGGCGTTACACTGTGCAGCGCATCTTCTCTCGATAAGACCATAGAGGGCGGCGGCAACAAAGAGGCAGCCAAGGCTGTCGGCAAGCTCATCGCCGAGCGTGCGAAAGAAAAGAACATCACCGACGTCGTTTTCGACAGAGGCGGTAACATTTATCACGGCCGTGTTCAAGCGTTGGCCGAAGGCGCCCGTGAGGGCGGCCTCAATTTCTAAGGATTGGAGGAATTAACTTTGGCTAATATTATTGACGCATCTACACTGGAGCTTACCGCGTTGTTGCAATCAACCGCGTCAGCAAGACCGTCAAGGGCGGCCGTGTCATGAAGTTTGCCGCTCTGGTTGTTGTCGGCGACGGCAACGGCACAGTCGGCTTCGGTATCGGCAAGGCCGGCGAAGTTCCCGACGCAATCCGCAAGGGAATCGAGGACGCGAAAAAGCACCTCATGAAGGTCGCACTGAAGGGTACGACCATCCCCCACGAAATCATCGGCGCATACGGCGCGGGCAGAGTTCTGATGAAGCCTGCCGCACCCGGTACCGGCGTTATCGCGGGCGGCCCCGTACGTGCGGTCGTTGAGGCTGTCGGCATCAAGGACATCCGTACAAAGGCTCTCCGTTCCAACAACCCCTGCAACGTAGTCAGAGCGACTCTCCAGGGTCTGGGCGCACTGCGCACAGCCGAAGAGGTTGCCCGTGTACGCGGCAAGTCCGTCAAAGAGATTCTGTAAGGAGGCGGCATCATGAAAATTAAGTTAGTAAAGAGCTTAATCGGCTCCAAAAAGGACCAGATTGCTACCGCTTATTCCTTGGGTCTCAAGAAGATCGGCGATGTTACCGAGCAGCCCGACAACGCGGCGACTCAGGGTAAGGTCAACAAGATTATCCACCTCGTAGTGGTTGAGAAAGACTAAGGAGGTGCGAAAGATATGAAACTTCACGAATTATCCCCCGCTGAGGGCTCCAAAAGAGCCTCCAAGCGTATCGGTCGTGGCCACGGCTCAGGCTGGGGCAAAACCTCCGGTAAGGGTCACAAGGGTCAGAAAGCCAGATCCGGCAAGGGTATGCGCGTCGGCTTTGAAGGCGGTCAGATGCCGCTGCAGCGCCGTCTGCCTAAGCGCGGCTTCAACAACATCTTTGCAAAGAAGGTTGTTGCCGTTAACGTCAATTCGCTGAACGCGTTTGATGACGGCGCGGTCGTAGATATCGATGCTCTCGTAGAGAAGGGCATTGTCAAGAACAACTTCGACGCTGTTAAAATCCTCGGCAACGGTACGCTGACCAAGAAGCTCACCGTAAAGCTTCCGAAAATCAACGAGAAGAACATCAAGAAGGGTAGGAACAAGCATTTTTCAAAGGCAGAGAAAGAGATCGAAATGAAGGACATCCTTCCCGTATCTGAAGGCGCAAAGGCCAAAATCGAGGCTGCCGGCGGAAAGATTGAGGTGGTATAATTGTTTAAGACAATTAGAAACGCATGGTCCATACCGGATCTTCGCCGGAAGATGCTGTTCACCTTATTGATCGTTGTTATCTTCAGAATCGGTTCCGTTATTCCGGTTCCGTTCCTGAACATGGACGCACTCGCAAATGTCATGGGTAATGCTTCGGGCGTTGACGATACTCTCGTCGGCTACCTGAATACCCTCTCGGGCGGCGCGTTCTCCAACGCGACCATCTTCGCAATGGGTATCACCCCCTACATCAACAGCTCCATTATTATGCAGCTGCTGTGCGTGGCGATTCCTCCTCTCGAGCGCCTCTCCAAGGAAGGCGAAGAGGGCAGAAAGAAGATTGCCGCAATCACACGTTATGTCACTGTCGGACTTGGTCTTATCCAGGGTACTGCATACTACTTCTTCCTGAAGAACACCATTGACAACCAGGTTTCCGAGGGGAATCCCAACCCCACCTACGAGGCAATTGCCAAGTATACGCAGGGCGGCGCCGCATGGTTCACCGCGATTGCAATTATCCTGTGCTTTACCGCAGGTACCGCGCTGATTATGTGGCTGGGCGAGCAGATTAACAAGAATGGTATCGGCAACGGTATCTCTATCCTGCTCTTTGCCGGTATCGTCGCAAGACTGCCTTATACCGTCAACCTGCTCGGTCAGTACTGGAACCTCGCGGGTCAGGGCGCTACCAGCTATTATATTACTGTTCCGCTCTGGATTATTCTCTTCCTCGGTGTTATCTGGATTATCACCTTTATGCAGGACGCGGAAAGACGTATTCCGATTCAGTACTCAAAGCGTGTTGTAGGACGTAAGATGTACGGCGGCCAGTCCACCCACCTTCCGATCAAGGTTGCTCTGGGCGGCGTTATGCCGATCATCTTCGCTTCCTCCATCCTGTCTATTCCCAGCACGATTCAGCTGTTTACCAATCCGACCGAAGGCTTCTGGAAGGGCTTTTTCGACGCCTTCTCCACAAGCGGCTGGCTGTATGCGGTTCTGTACTTCCTGCTGATTCTGGCGTTCGCTTATTTCTACACGACGATTCAGTATAATCCGGTTGAAATGGCGAATAACCTCAAGCAGAACAACGGTACCATCCCCGGTATCCGTCCCGGCAGACCGACGGCTGAATTTATCAAGAGGATTTTGTCAAGAATTACCTTAATCGGCGCTCTGTTCCTCGCGTTTATCGCGTTGGTTCCGATTCTGTACTCCGACTTTACGGGTCTGAGAGGTCTGTCTATGGGCGGTACCTCCGTCATCATTATCGTCGGCGTTGCTCTGGATACTGCGAAGCAGCTTGAGAGCCAGATGATGATGCGCCACTATAAGGGCTTCCTTGATTAATGTAGAGGAGCAGGCACTATGAAACTTATCCTTTTAGGCGCTCCCGGTGCGGGCAAAGGCACACAAGCCGCCGTCATCAGTGAACGCTTGAATATTCCCCAAATCAGCACGGGTAACATCATCCGTGCCGCGCTGAAAAGCGGTACAGAGATGGGCTTGAAGGCAAAGTCTTTCATCGACGCGGGTCAGCTCGTTCCCGATGAGGTCGTTATCGGCATCATCAGAGAACGCCTGGCTGAGGACGACTGCAAAGCCGGCTTCATCCTCGACGGCTTCCCCCGCACCATCCCCCAGGCCGAGGCTCTGGACGAGATGGGCATTGAGATCGACAAGGTTATCGACATCGAGGTAGCCGACGACGTCATCATCAGCCGCCTGTCCGGACGCCGCGTGTGTGAAAAATGCGGCAGACCCTATCATATCGAAAGCTTAAAGCCGAAGGTAGAGGGTGTTTGCGATGATTGCACAGGCGCCCTTGTTCAGCGCAAGGACGACCATCCTGATACAGTCAAGGCGAGGCTCGAAATCTATCATAAGGAAACCGAGCCCCTCAAGGACTATTATGAGAAGCAGGGCAAGCTGTATGTCGTGGAGGGTATGAACTCCGTCGAGGATACAACCGCCCTGACCATGAAAGCGCTCGAGGCTTAAGCATGATTGTTGTCAAGACCGCACGCGAAATCAGATTAATGCAGGACGCGTGTACGCTGTCCGCGCGGGCATTAAAGCTCGCGGGAGAGATGGTCGAGCCGGGCGTGTCAACCTATGAGATTGACACAGCTGTCAGAAAGTTTATCGAGGGTGAGGGCGGCGTGCCCTCCACCCTCGGTTACGAAGGCTATCCGGCGAGCAGCTGTATCTCCGTCAACAGCGTGGTAGTCCATGGCATACCGAGCAAAAAGACAATCCTGAAAAGCGGCGATATCGTTTCGATAGACATTATGGCGGGCATGCACGGGTTTCACGGCGACAACGCCTACACCTATGCCTGCGGCGATATCAGCAAGGAGGCTCAGGCACTCCTTGACGCGACGAAGGAAAGTCTTTACGAGGGAATCAAGGCGGCGCAGGCCGGCAATCGCACCGGCGATATCGGCAGCGCTGTGCAAAGGTATGTCGAAGCTCGCAGTTACGGGGTGGTACGGAATTTTACCGGCCACGGCGTAGGTGCGAATCTGCATGAAGAACCCAGTGTACCCAACTACGGTACTCCTGGAAGAGGTCCCCGCCTCTTACCGGGCATGACAATCGCAATCGAACCGATGATAACGCAGGGTGATTATCATACGAGGATACTCAAGGACGGCTGGACCGCCGTAACCGTTGACGGTTCACCTGCCGCGCATTTTGAGCATACCGTGTGTATTACGCCCGACGGCCCCGTCATTATGACGCAGCTTAAGTAGAGGTGCGTGATGGAAATAACGAGGGGCAGCGTCGTTATCGCAAAGGCAGGACGCGACAAGGGCAGAGCCTTTGTGGTGGTTGACTTACCGGATTGCAGAACGGCGTTGATTGCGGACGGAAAAACCCGTCCGTTAGAGCGCCCGAAGCGTAAGAATATCATCCATCTGCAGGCGACAGCCTTACAGGTCGATTGCATAAAAACCAACCGACAACTGCGAATTATTCTGAATAATGACATTTCATAGGAGGTTAAGTTATGTCCAAGCAGGACGTTATCGAGATTGAGGGTATCGTAACGGAGGCTCTCCCGAACGCGCAGTTCACCGTAGAGCTCCCCAACGGCCACAAAATTCTGGCCGTTATCTCAGGCAAGCTGAGAATGAATTTTATCCGGATTCTCCCGGGCGACAAGGTCACCGTAGAGATGTCACCCTACGATCTCACCCGCGGCAGAATCACTTGGAGAACAAAGTAGGCGAAGCCTACAACTGCATTTACTGATTCAACACTAAGGAAAGGAATGATATTTGTGAAAGTCAGACCTTCAGTAAAGAAAATGTGTGAGAAGTGCAAGATTATCAAGAGAAAAGGTAAAGTTATGGTAATCTGCGAGAACCCCAAGCACAAGCAGCGTCAGGGATAAGCTCCCAATGCTCGCAGTGAAGCGTTAAGAGTGAACAGTTAAGAGTGAAGGGCGGGACACCCGCACCCGGTACTGACTGTCACTCAAGGTTCAGCTTCTCAAAACTACTAATTATTTTAATCTAAATGGAGGTGCATTTTAATGGCTCGTATAGCAGGTGTTGACTTACCCCGTGATAAGAGAGTCGAAATCGGACTCACCTATATCTACGGTATCGGTCGTAAAACTGCCACAGACATTATTGCAGCAACCGGTGTAAATCCCGACACGCGTGTGCGCGATCTCACCGAAGAAGACGTATCAAAACTCAGAGAATATATTGACCATAACTGCCGCGTTGAAGGCGACCTCCGTCGTGATGTTGCTTTTGATATCAAGAGACTCATCGAAATCGGTAGTTACCGCGGCGTTAGACATAGAAAAGGTCTCCCCGTAAGAGGCCAGCGCAGCAAGACCAATGCGAGAACCCGCAAAGGCCCGCGCAAGACTATGGCTAACAAGAAGAAGTAAGGAGGGCGATAATCAATGGCAGTTAAAACAGGTAAAAAGACTCCTATCCGCCGTCGCCGTGAGAGAAAGAATATCGAAAAAGGCTCGGCTCATATCCAGTCTACGTTTAACAACACAATCGTAACTATATCCGACACACAGGGCAACGCGATTTCATGGGCTTCCGCCGGCGAGCTTGGCTTCCGCGGTTCCAGAAAGTCCACTCCCTTCGCCGCTCAGAGCGCTGCGGAAACAGCCGCCAGAGCTGCGATGGAGCATGGTATGAAGAGCGTTGAGGTCTTTGTCAAGGGCCCCGGCCAGGGTCGTGAGGCGGCTATCCGCGCACTGCAGACCGCAGGCCTCGAGGTCACCATGATCAAGGACGTTACCCCGATTCCCCACAACGGATGCCGTCCTCCCAAGAGAAGACGTGTATAAAAGATTAAGGAGGATATAGATTATGGCTAAGAATTCACAGCCGATTGCCAAGCGCTGCAGAGCGCTGGGCATTTCTCCCGCGGTTATGGGTTACTCCAAGAAGACTTCCAACCGTAACCCCGGCGGCAAAATGAGAAGAAAGCAGAGCGAGTACGGCGTTCAGCTGACCGAGAAGCAGAAGGTAAAATTTATCTACGGCGTTCTCGAAAAGCAGTTCAGAATGTACTATGAAAAGGCTGAAAAGATGGAAGGCAAGACAGGCGAGAACCTGCTCTCTCTCGTAGAGCGCAGACTCGACAACGTCGTCTACCGTCTCGGCTTAGCGGCTACCCGCCGCGAGGCGCGTCAGCTGACAAACCACGCTCACTTCACCGTCAACGGCAAGAAGGTCAATATTCCTTCCTATATCGTTAAGGTCGGCGATGTGATTGCGGTCTCCGACAAGTCGAAGGATACCGCCAGATTTAAGGCTCTCGTAGAAGGCGAAGCAACAGCCCTTACTCCCAAGTGGCTTGAAAAAACCGACAAGCTCAGCGGTAAGGTTATCGCGCTGCCCCAGCGTGACGACATCGACTATCCGGTCGAGGAACACCTCATCGTCGAGTTGTACTCCAAGTAATTTGTACGCCGACCGGTTTTTTCCGGTCTACGCGCCCCTATGCCGAGCATACGGGCAGCGCGGCGAAGTACGCTTTGCCCGCGCATAATAATTAAAGGAGGAATTCGCCAATGATAGAGATAGAAAAACCCAGAATTGATACAGAAGAGTTATCTTCCGACGGCAAGTACGGCAGATTTGTGGTTGAACCGTTAGAGCGCGGCTTCGGCAATACGCTCGGCAACTCGCTTCGCCGCGTACTGCTCTCCTCTCTCGAGGGCGTCGCCGTAACATCAATTAAGATAGATGGAGTTCTTCACGAATTCTCCACGATTCCCGGCGTAAAGGAAGACATTACCGAAATCGTCCTGAATATGAAGAGCTTGGTAGCAAAGCTCCATTCCAACGGTCCGAAAATCGTTGAGATTTCGGCGGAGGGTCCCTGTGAGGTGACCGCTGAGAGCATTAAGTGCGACAGCGAGGTTGAGATTCTCAACCCCGAGCTGCACATCGCTTCTCTCTCGGACGGCGCTTCGCTGAACATGGAGATTACGCTTGATAAGGGCAGAGGCTACGTCCCCGCCGAGAAGAACAAGATGATCGCCGGTAATGAAATCATCGGTGTTCTGCCGGTCGATTCCATTTACACGCCTGTCCTCAAGGTGAATTACACGGTGGACAACACCCGCGTCGGTCAGATTACCGACTACGATAAGCTGACCCTCAGCGTCTGGACCAACGGCGTTCTGAACGCGCAGGAGGCGGTTTCCTTAGCCGCCAAGGTTCTGTGCGAGCATCTTAATCTCTTTGTCAACCTTTCCGATAAAGGCTACAACACCGAGATTATGATTGAGAAGGACGACAAGGGCAAGGAGAAGGTGCTTGAGATGACCATCGAAGAGCTCGACCTCTCCGTGCGCTCGTTCAACTGCCTCAAGCGCGCCGGTATCAATACAGTAGAGGACCTTATCTCTAAGTCTGAGGAAGACATGATGAAGGTACGCAACCTCGGCCGCAAGTCGCTGGAAGAGGTTGTATTCAAGCTTGATACACTGGGCTTCAGCCTCCGCAAAGAGGACGAATAAGCTCAGACGAATATTGACTAACCCGAAAGGAGTGAAGAATCATGCCGGGTACAAGAAAACTGGGCAGAGCTACTGATGCGCGTCTTGCCATGCTCAGAGCTCTCGTAACATTCTTGCTCGAGAATGAAAGAATCGAAACAACTGTTTCTCGCGCGAAGGAAGTTTCTTCCCTGACCGAGAAGATGATTACAATTGCGAAGAAAGATACACTTGCCGCTAAAAGACAGGTAATGGCGTTCGTCACAAAAGAGGACGTCGCGACCAAGCTCTTTAAGGAGATTGCTCCCAGATACGCTGACCGCAACGGCGGTTACACCCGTATCACCAAGATCGGTCCCCGCCGCGGCGACGCAGCAGAGATGGCAATCATTGAGCTGATCTGATTACGCTGATAAGATTCCGCCCCATCATCGATGGGGCGTTTCTTTTTAGTGAAGAGTGAAGAGTTGAGGAAAACGCTGATGCGTTTTGGAATACAGGCGTTTGCGGAGCAAATCCTACGCTTGTTGTCGGCGCTTGCCGACGTCCCGAAAGCGAGCTTCCTTTGGCAAAGGGAGCTGTTTTTGTATGAGGAAGCCCTGATGTCTGCTATAATTTACAGAAAGTACTTTATTTTTTGTCGGAATGTGCTATAATACATTTATAATAGGGTAGTTTATACTATATATAGTATTGGAACGCGGATGAAATCGAATGAGGTGTTGCAGATGTTGATATATGATATTTCCCGGGAAATCCTGTCGGCTCCTGTATATGAGGGCGACCCGAAGCCGTCGGTGCGGTTCCTTAAAAAGATTGAGGACGGCTCGATGTACAACCTTTCCTCCCTCAGCCTTTGCAACCACACCGGCACCCATATTGACGCGCCGCTGCATTTTGATGAAGAGGGCAAGGACATCGCTTCCCTCAGACTCTCGCAGTTCTACGGCAAATGCACCGTCGTCACGATTGAGGGCATCCTTACGGGCGAGGACATGGAGCGGCTGCTGCCGCACTGTGAGCGCAGGCTGATTCTCCATTCGTCGGGCAGTGCTTATCTGTCTGTGTCCGCGGCGCGCGTGATTGCCGACAGCAATCTGGTGCTGATTGGCACCGACGCAATATCCATCGCGCCGCCCTTTGACGAATATATGCCCCATCTGGAGCTTGCCCGCGCGGGTGTCGCCGTGCTGGAGGGCTTGTATCTTGAGGGCGTTGAGGACGGTACCTATACGCTGTCGGCGTTCCCCTTAAAGGTTGATGGCGTTGAAGCGGCGCCGTGCAGAGCGGTTTTAATCGGAGAAACAAAGGGATATAATTAGTTAATGGTTGGTAGTTATTACCGGCTTCTTACAATTACTTTCAGAGGTATGCTATGAAACGAATTTTTGCCGCGATATTGACGGCAGTATTACTGGCGGCGGTATGTCTGACGCTGACGGGCTGTGATACGCCGCAGGTCAAGGTCGCGTCCATACTGAATCTGACAGATGGATTTAAGGGTACGCGCACCGTGACGGTGGTCTATCCGCTGTCGGCGGATATCGACGCCATCAAGGACGATATCATTGACAACAGCCCCGCAAATGAGGTTGAGGGCGCGACGTTCACCTATCTCGGAGCGACGGAAAACGGCTACAGCTTTGAGCTGAAATTCAGCTTTGATAATCTGACGGAATACGAATCCGCGGTTTCCGCCGTAATCGGGCGCGACGCCAACGCCGTCCTTGCACGCAAAAGCACCGTCATGTTCAGCGGTACGCGTATCGCCGAGGACTTTGACGTCAGCGAGCTGATTGCATGGGTAGAGCGCACGACAAAGGACAATTCCTCCACAAAGGACTATACCTTCGATTGCTCCGATAACAAGGTGATTATCGGTTCGGATTCCTATGACTCCGCGTCCACCGTCAGTGTGAACGTGGGAAAGGGAATTCCGGTGAATTCAGTTGAAATCAAAACCTATAATGAAAAGGCGAATCTTCTGGGACGCACCTTTGACCGCAGCTTTGTCTTTTCGATTCCCGCCGACGACTATTCGGAAAATATACGGAAAATCAACGGATACTTTGAGAATCTGGTCGGTGAGGATGCGCTGATCAGCGATACCCACGAGGGCAACAACATTCTTTATACCGTCACCTTTGAGGGGCTGAGCCTGAGCGAGCTGGAAACGACAACGGCTTCGGTGCTGGACAGCGACGGCGTCAGCGTCTACTACGGCGATAAGGAGAATATGTCGACCCCGCTGTTTGAGGGCCGCGTACTGGAGGAAACCCTCGACACGCTTTCCTTTAACGGGCCGTCCGGCAATCCGCCGACCCTGAAATACACCTACTCGCTCCCAACCAACGCGGTCAAGGGCGAGGGCGCATTGTACAAAGAGGGCAGCTGGGAGAGCGTCGGCACATGGGATGACGGCGCTTACCGTATGGAGGACGCGTCAGGACTGACCCATCTGCGGATTTTTGACGGCAGACAATATTATATCGACGGGGTGAGCGTTGCGTTTGACAGCCTCGGCGACAATCGTTTCAGACGCACAACGTCATTCCTCTATCCCGTCGAAGACGGTTTTGAGGGACCTGTCTATGCGACGAAGTTCTTCCAATCAAAGGGCGCGGAGACAAAGTCGGATAACGACGGCGAACACGTTCTTTGCTCTGTTATCTGCGAGGGCGAAATCGACGACATCAACGCCTCGCTGGAAAATGTCTTCGGCAGCGGCAACTATATCGCCTATACCCGCAGCAACGGCTCGCTGTCGGATAAGACGACCTGTACCGATTACATCGACCTGCGCGATATTCTCAGCGTTGAGAACGCGGAGGTTCCGATGACCTATACTGCCTTTGCCGAAAACGGCGAAAATATCGTCACCGTTACCAACAGCGGCGCCGAAACGGCGTACCGCGACAAGAGCAGCTCCGTCATGGAGGTCAAGGGCGCGGTTGCGGAATTCGGCTATCACGCTGTCATTCCCAAGGCGGGCAATATTATCCTTTATATTATCATCAGCGTGCTGCTGTTCGGAATCACGACGTTTGTGGCTTACCGGATGCTGTTGACGCCGGTTCGCAGAGAGCGTGCGGAGAATCGGCGCCGCAAAGCGGGAAACAATACCTCCGTGCAGGAGGAAGACCCCGTTCTGCCCGAGCTTCCTGACAACACACCTCCTTCCGCGCCGACCCAGACCACGACGTTCAGTATCTTTGAGCTGGGAGCTCTCAGCCGCAACAAAAAGTATGTGGATGAAATCAATCAGGACGTTGAAAAACGCATCCGTGCCGATAAGCAGCAAAAGCGCAAGAAAGAGCAGCGCCGCAAGGATAAGAAAGCCCACGGCAAAGAACAGCCCGCAGAGAACGCTCCCGATGACGGACTGCGGACGCAGGAGCTGCTCGATACCCTCGATCAGGCAACGAAGCAGGCGCCCGAAGAGGAAGGCACGACCGACCCGATGGAGCTGCTCAACCTGATGAATGAGGAGGAGCAGGATGATTAAGCTGGTTGCCTTTGACCTTGACGGCACGCTTGCGAATACCCTCGCCGACTTGGCAACCGCTGTGAACTACGCGCTGCAGCAGCATGGTCTGCCCGCCTATCCTGTTGAGGATTACCGCTATTTTGTCGGCAACGGCGTAGATAACCTGATGAGCGCGGTATTAAAGGAGCATGACACGCCGCAGCTTCGCGAGCAGATGAAAGCGGAATTTTCCGCCTATTATGCCAACCACAGCCTCGACCACACAACCGGTTATCCGGGAATGGGGGAGCTTTTGCGGGAGCTTGACCAAAGCGGCGTGATGACCGCTGTTATTTCCAACAAGCCGCACGCCTTTGTCCCCGCTATTTTAAAGAAGCTTTATCCCCGCCACAGCTTTACCCTCGCGTGGGGACAGCAGCCGGATTTGCCCCGCAAGCCCGCCCCCGACGCGCTGCTGCGGGTACTGGAAAGCTGCGGCGCTGAGAGGGAAGAAACACTCTACGTCGGCGACAGCAACGTCGACGTCGCCTTTGCCCATAACGCGGGCGTGAAGGTCTGCGGCGTAAGCTGGGGTTTTCGCGGCGCAGAGGAGCTGCATAACGCGGGCGCGGATATCGTCGTCGATACCGCGGAGGAATTGAGAGAAGTTATCAATGAACAAGCGTAATTATCAAAAAGAGCTTGACGCGCTGATAGAGCGCAACGCGGCGGCGGGGGAGAAGCCCTCGCTGCTGCTGCACGTTTGCTGCGCGGTCTGCGCCAGCTACGTGCTGGAGTATCTGTACGGGCATTTTGCGATTACAATTGCATATTATAACCCGAACATCACCGGCGAGGGCGAGTATCAGCACCGCTATTCGGAGCTGAGGCGCTATGTCGCCGAGCGGCAAATGGACGAAATCCGCTTTATCGAGGTCGATTACACGCCGCAGGAGTTCTTTGCGCTCGCGCAGGGACACGAAGCCGACCGCGAGGGCGGCGCGCGATGCTCGCTGTGCTTTTCACAGCGGCTCGGCTATACCGCAAAGCTCGCGAAGGAGGGCGGCTACCGCTATTTTGCGACGACTCTCACCGTC
Source organism: uncultured Ruminococcus sp. (assembly GCA_905235715.1). Taxonomy (GTDB): domain Bacteria; phylum Bacillota; class Clostridia; order Oscillospirales; family Acutalibacteraceae; genus Ruminococcoides. The sequence goes on from CAJONB010000005.1 coordinate 18,879, forward strand.
AGCCCGCTGAAAAACGCCGGGGTCATCAACGCAATCGGCGAGAGAATCGGCGAGCAGGTGGGCGTGGAATACCTGCCCTCGGATTTTAAAAAGAAAAACGGCTACAAGCGTTCTATCGAGCTGAGCAAGGAATATCATTTATATAGACAGAATTTCTGCGGCTGCGTTTTTTCGGAGAAAGAGGCGCAAATGCGTGAATCCTTGAAGAACAGCGCAAATTAACGGCGGACGCTTGACAATGATTACCAAATATGATACATTAGTTTTGCAAGTTAAAAGGGAGTAGTTGTAATTGCGCGTCCAACAAACTCTCAGCGCTTTTGCTGATGGGCACGCACCTTAACGCTTGATTGAGGAACGAGACTTTTAGCGTATCATCCGCCGCAGCGGTATACGCCGAAGGTCTTTTTTGCTACTTCGCATTATTAGGAGGGATGGAATATGGCGGGAAGCAGTCCTGTACTGGTATTCCTGTTATTCGCAGTCGGTTTATTATGTATTATCAAGGGCGGCGACTGGTTCGTCGACGCGGCGTCCTGGATTGCCGCGGTGTCGGGAATCCCGCAGTTCATCATCGGTGCGACGATCGTGTCGCTCGCGACGACGCTGCCTGAGATATTAGTTTCCGTCATGGCGGCGGCGTCGGGCTCGGTCGAAATGGCGACCGGTAACGCAATCGGCTCCGTTACGGCGAACACGGGTCTGATACTCGGTATCTCTATCGTGGCGATGCCCGCGGTGATAGAACGCCGCAAGTATCTGCCGAAGTCCTTGATTTTCATTGGCACGATTTTGCTTTTGTGGGTGCTGTCCCTGTCGGGCGAGCTGAGCATGGTCGGCGCGTTTATTATGCTGGCGGTCTTTATCCTCTTTATTATTGAGAACGTCGCGGAAGCGAAAAAGGATATGGGCGTCACACAGGATGAAGCGGTACAAAAGGACAAAAAAACCATTATCAAGAATATTGCGCTGTTTATTCTCGGCGCGGCGGGAATCGTTGTCGGCTCACAGCTTTTGGTTGACAACGGCACCGTTATCGCGACGGACATCCTCGGGATCCCCGAGCGTATCGTATCGCTGACGATGATTGCTATCGGTACGTCGCTGCCCGAGCTGGTCACAACCATCACCGCTATCGCGAAGAAGCAATCCGCGCTGTCGGTCGGCAATATCATCGGCGCGAACATTATCGACATGATTCTGATTCTTCCGCTTTGCTCGTTTGTGATGGGCGGCTCGCTGCCCGTAGCGGCAAGCACGCTCTGGATAGATTTACCGATTTGCTTCGGAATCGCGGTTATCGCGCTGGTACCCGCGCTGATTAAGGGCAAGCTCATGCGCTGGCAGGGTATCACTGTCCTGACGGTATACGCGGGATATATCGCTTATCTCTGTGTTGCTGCGTAATAATAAAGAGTTAACAGATAACAGTTGTGGGAAACGCCATAGGCTCCCTCTGACGAGGGAGCTGTCAAAAACTTGTTTTTTGACTGAAGGAGAGATAACGTACTACTAATGTTACAAAGCTCATTTTGACTCTGACTTGTTTGCAGTATCACAATACAGCGCATTATGTCAAAAGCAAAATTCAATTTGTAATGCCGCATTATCTCTCCCTCCGAGTTTTGCTTTGCAAAACCCACCTCCCTCGTCAGAGGGAGGCTTTTAGCTTCCGCCGCAGCGTTGCCGATAGATGCCCTCAACCATAAAGCATTGCATACATACCTTACGACAAATACTCCGCTTCAAAACCGAATACTATCATAAAAGCTCCGCTTTGGCGGGGCTTTTCCTTATATATAGGCAGATTTAGGGGCAGGCGGGGGATATGACCGCAATATATTGCCGGTTCATAGAAAAATCAGGCGCAAAAAGAGGAAAATACGGGGCTTGTAAGAAATAAATAGAATTTTGCGGTTACAAAAGTTAAAACTTGTAACCTTCACGGATTTAATGCCTAAAAAGCTGATTATTATGCGGAAAATGAAAAATAGCAGCGCTCTTAAAATCGCGGATTTTCGACAATATTCTTTTTGAGAAATAAAACAATTTCATTAAAAGAATATTACATAAGTAACGAAAAGAGGCTATTTTGTTACAAAAGAATTAAAACGGTTCAAAAAATGTAATTAAAAAATTCGGAAAATAACATGATTGTTGTTGGTAATGACTTAAGCATTGAAATATAATGGAATTGCTTAGAAAAGCAGAAACTATATCTTATGCTAAACTATTTGTTAGGAGGAAACAAAAATGCTTAAGACAAGAAAACTCATTAGCTTAGTTCTTGTTGTTGCTATGGTTCTTTCCATGGCAGTCGTAGGCATCGTTTCGGCTTCTGCTGCTGAAGGCACCTATTATTTAATGGGTTCTTTCAACGACTGGATGGTTACCGATGGCTATGAATTCAGCGAGAACGGCGAAAACCCCGGCGAGTATATGCTGATGGGAGTATCGCTCAGCCAAGGCGATGAACTCAAGGTTAAGCTCGACAACGGAGACGGCAGTACCGGTTGGTATCCCGACGGTATGGGTAACAACTACTCGGTTGAAGAAACCGGAAGCTACAATATCTACTTCAGACCCGACGGTCAAGGCGGTACCGATTGGTATAATGGCTTCTTCTACCTGGATAAGGCTGGCGAGCCCGGTGTCGACCCCCAGCCCTCTGAAGACGACGGCTACTATATAGTCGGCGAATTCACCGGTTGGCAGCCTGACGAAGCCTATAAGATGGAACAGAACATCGCTGCGGAAGGCACAGAGTATATGTTCGATATGGACCTCACCACCGACACCATGCTCAAGGTTGTAGAGGTTGCGAACGGCAATATTTCAAGATGGTTCCCTGACGGCGAAGGAAATGCTTTCGGCGAGAACGGCGAGATTCTGGAAGACGGTACTTACACCATCTACTTCAAGCCGAACGCTGACGGCGCTGAAGACTGGTTCTACAATATCATCTTCGCTGCAAAGCATGAGGACGATTCCACAGAAGCTCCGACTGATGCTCCGACTGATGCTCCGACTGATGCTCCCACAGAAGCTCCCACAGAGGCTCCCGCAGGCGAGACTTCCGTTACAATCGACGGCATTAAGTATGAAGCTCACGTAGGTGACAAGGTTCACTACAACTTCTATGTAAACCTCGGCAACACTGAGACTACCATGACCGGCAAAATGACCGAGTTCGAAGGTAATCTGTTCTATGACGCAAGTAAGGTTAAGCCCCTGACTAAGATGGATGGCGTTGAGGATCCCGAAACCGGTGTCACCAGCTATGAGCTCCTGCCCAGCATCAAGTCCGGCAGCGTAGTTTGCAATGACGCCGGCGACAGACTCTCTTACAACGGCGTAAATCTGAGCGGCTACAACTTCTCTACCGAGAAGGTTCTCGTACACGCTGACTTCGAAGTTATCGCAGACGGCGCAAGCGAAATCACTAACGTAATTGAGAACCTCGGTTCCGGCGACGACAAGGTCGTTTACATCGAGGAGGAACTCAAGACTTACGGTCACAGATCCACTGCTGAAATCGAGTGCCCGCACACCACCCCGACCGAAGGTCCGACAACTGCTCCTGTAACCGAAGGTCCGACAACTGCTCCTGTAACTGAAGGTCCGACAACTGCTCCTGTAACCGAAGAGCCCACAACTCCTGTCGGCGGCAAGGCTGTTGTTACAATCGAGGATTGGTCCGGCGCTACCGAGACCCGTGAATTCAATGTAGGCGACACCTTCACCGTAATTTCTTACCTGCAGGTTCCCGAAGGCAAGAGAGTTAACTCCCTCAATATCTGGCAGCCCTTCAACACCACCGGTGAGAAGGACGCAGACGGCAACTACATCGCTTCTGATGCTGTTGTTCAGCTGACCTCTGACGTTAAAGCAGTTGACGATCCTAATGCAGAATATCCTGTATCCATCATGTTCCCGAACATCAAAGGCCTCGTTGCCAATGTTGACGGAAGCACAATCAAGGCTAACGGCTCTGCTGCTCAGTATATTCAGTCCAGCAGATTCAACTCCGAGGATTCTATCCTTATTAAGTCTGATTACAAAGTAATCGCTAACGGCACTACTAAGATTAAGACCGACATTATCACCATGGCTACTATCACCTCTGATGACGCTATGGAGAACCAGATCATGAGCAGCAAGAAGGTCGGTACCGACGAGCTGAAGACCCGCACCGTATTTGACGGTATCGTTCCCGGCCCGACAGAAGAGCCGACCCAGGAGCCGACCCAGGAGCCGACTCAGGAGCCGACCGAGCCTCCTGTTATCGTTGGCAGCTCTTACTACCTGACCGGTTCGATTGCGGGCTGGGGTCTCGATGGTAACTTCTTACTCACTTCCACCAACAACGCGGAAGCTGAGGAGTATGGTATCACAGGCGTAACTCTGACAACCACTGATGCATTCAAGGTTGTTAAGTCCTCTAAGTCCGGCACCGAAATCGCAGAGTGGTATCCGGACGGCATGGAGAACGACCAGAAGGTTGACAATGACGGCACCTACACCATCCTGTTCCGTCCGAACGGCGACGGCACTGCTGAGGCTGGCTGGAGATACATCCCGTACGCCGGCGACGACAGCGGCTTAGATCCTCACGGCTGCACCCGCGGCGGATATATGTTCAAGGTAATTGACGAGCAGACTCAGCCGACCGAAGGCCCGACCGATGAGCCGACAACTGCTCCTGTAACCGATGAGCCGACAACTGCTCCTGTAACTGATGAGCCGACAACTGCTCCTGTTACTGAAGAGCCGACCGAGCCTGTTCCCGGACTGTTCGTAGTAGCTGACGGCACATGGTATGCTGTTGAGCCCGGCCAGGAATTCGAATATGTTTACTATCTGAACGACGGCGAGAAGGTTTGCTCACTCGACGCTGAGACATTCTTTGATGTCGATGGTCTCGAGCTGCTGACCGATACACAGTCTGAAGAAGGCTTGAAGAGCCTCTATCCGATTCTCGGTGACGCTGTTGTTCTGAACGCTAACGTTCCCGGACGTCTGAAGTACAACTACTCCTCTGCATTCGGCAAGGACTTCAACACCGACGAATCTCAACTGATTCATGCTACCTTCAAGGTAACTGCAGAAGAAGGCGTTTACAACATCAATACCTTCCTGCACACCGTAGCAGGTGCTAACGAGCACAAGTACATCTTCAAGGACGAAGTCATTGATCCGCTCCAGAGAGCTGAGGGCGAAATCCTCGACGTCGATCCGTGGGTTGGACCTACACCCGGCCCGACCGAAGAGCCGACATCTGCTCCTGTAACTGAAGAGCCGACATCTGCTCCTGTAACTGAAGAGCCGACATCTGCTCCTGTAACCGAAGAGCCGACATCTGCTCCTGTAACCGAAGAGCCGACTGAAGAGCCGACCGAAGCCGGTATTTCCTATATGTTCGATCAGGATCGCTATGAGTACAAAGTAACTGATACCGAAGACGTCGTACTTGTTATTAACAAGTTCGGTGCTGACTTAACGGATGAAGATTTCTTAGGTCTGTACATCAACGGTGTTGAGGTCGAACTCGGCGATGGCGTTGTAGTCGACCCCGATCCGACCAACAACACTGTTACAATCACAATCCCCGCAGAAAAGGTTAACACCCTGTTCTACGTAGGTGAAAATGATATCGCTGTTGCTTTCGCTGATGCTGAAGAAAATGCTGTAGCAATCTTCGACTACATTGATGATGAAGCAACCGAGCCTGAGACTGATGCTGAGACCGCTGCTCCCGCAACTTCCGGCACCTCTACCGCTGACAGCTCCAGCACAACAACCAACACCAGCACTGTCCAGACCGGTTCTACCGAGATGGCTATCATCTTCCTGATGATTCTGGTTATGGCTGCAGGTATCGTTATCTACACAAAGAAGAGAAAGTTTGACTAATTCTTCATTTTAGATATTTCCTGACTAAAAATTATACGGACCCCCTTCGAAAGAAGGGGGTTTCGTATTTTTCTATGATATTCTCTGCTCACATTCTGCCGTATACAAATAATTTACAAATTTTCTCTTGCTATTGACGCGCAAGTCCGTTATAATAAGTTTGAAATATTCTAATACTAAACTCAAATAAAAGGTAGACAATCTTAACGGTCTGATTTCCGCAATACTTCGTTGTCGTCGTCGCTCGCCGTACTCACTGAGAGCGGTCAGGTATGACCACTCTCGTGCTCGTGTGGCGGCTCCTCCTCTCCCCAACACACGGGGCGTGTCGGGGACCCCGAAAACTGACAGGCGCCAGCCTGCCTGCGTCCTTCGCCTCGTCTTGCAAAAATCATCCTCGTTAATCTAATTCCACCTTTTAATTGAGATTAGTATAAAATTACATCTTTTCACTTCGGAAATATTCATTTGCATGAAATTTTTTATACAAAAACCGCCTGCCTCATATAAGAGAGGCAGGCGGTTAATTTTCATGCAAAAAATAGGATACTAATCTCTATATTTCATCACCGTATACATTATAACCACACTATTCTTAATTGTTAAAGTGTTTTATTTGAAAATAGTATCAAGCCGTTCTTGAACGTTTTGGTATTTTCCGGTTTCTTCCTCAGCCGGTTCTTCTGTAAATCCTTTGGCTTGTTTTTCTGTCGTTTCTATTAAAGGCTGTACGGTCAGCGTTCCTTCTGCTTTGCTCGTGTCTACCGCTGCTCCTGCGGGCAGAACATCAAAAAGAAGTAGGGAAGCAACAGCAACACTCAGTAACAACAAAATTAAAATAATCGCAACAACAACACCGGTATAGCTTATGGGATTTATCAGCTTATTAATCCGATCCGCACATTTCTCTGCCAACCGGGCAGAATCCTTATAGCCGGGAATAGATTCCCAGAGACGTTTTGCTTCGCTGAGATGCTCGACGGAATTTTTACTTTTATAGTGTGTCTTAGCCAGCTGATATATCTTATTTTCGTCTTTCAATTTCAGCTTGGTCAGCTTTTGGTCGCATTTCACAGCCATGATTGCAGAGTCCTTGTAGTTGCCGAGATAGAGAAACCAGGTTTTTGCGCTTGAGATTTCCTCTGCAGTATTGCCGGAGTATAGCGCTTTAGCACGGTGGTAGTCGGCTGCTGCTTGCTTTAAGGCAACTTTTGCAGGATCCGACGCCGAATTACCGGGGAAAAGTTTCTCTTCGCGACGGGGATTATTTGACAGTTGCGGAGCTTCATATTTCGGCACTGACGCTGAATTACCGGGGAAAAGTTTCTCTTCGCGGCGAGAGTTATTTGACGGCTGCGGAGCAACATACTCCGGTACTGACGCTGAATTACCGGGGAAAAGTTTCTTCTTGCGGCGAGGGTTATTTGACGGCTGCGGAGCAACATACTCCGGTACTGACTCCGAATTACCGAGGAAAAGCTTCTTCTTGCGACGGCGGTTGTATTCCGGCTGCGATGTATCATACACAAAATCCTCATAGCCGCCGTTTGTGTTGTCATCATTGGGCTCAAACGGCGAGAATTGCGGATTATCTTTGACATACGTCCACATTCCGATGTTCTTATTATCGCAGGTAAAATTCGGACACTTATCGGGAATTTTATCTCCCTTAAAGATTTGTCCGCATTTTTTGCACTGCCAGCTCATATTGTTTATCCTCTTTTCGTTATTAATTCAAATGAACTTTTACGGTTTGATGTGTTCGACCAGCTTAGAAGCGTCGGGCAGACCTTCGCCGTAGTTTTGACCGTCCTTCGTCAATGTGCCGCTGCCAATCGCCTTGATATAGGCTTCCACGTACTTCGGCTCGAGGTCGTACTCCGTCCGTATCATCGCAGCAAGCGCAGTGATGTGCGGAGTAGCCATCGAGGTGCCGGGCCATTCAGCGTAACCGGCAGGTTCGATATCGTACGGTAAGTAGCTGAGAATATCCACCCCCGGCGCCGCGATATCTACACAGTCGCCGAAGTTGGAAAAGAATGCGGGAATGACCGCCTTGTCGACTGCCGCGACAGTGATGCACTCGTCGATATGCGCAGGACAATCCCTATTATCCTCGCAGTTGACGGTATCGTTTCCGGCAGCGACGACAAATGTAGTTCCGTTTTCGCGAATTGTTTCACGTATCAAATCGTCTTCAATGCTTTGTGATGAAAATTCGGGACCGCCGAGGCTCATGTTTACGACATCTGCACCAATCTCCGCGGCTTTTTCAATACCTAAAAGAATAGCAGAATCCGTAGGATTTGGGCTTGAATCGGTAGAAAGCCCGATTGGATAAATAACAACATTCAGCCCTCTGGTACAGTCGAGTATCGTGCTACAGACGTGTGTACCGTGTCCGACTATATCATAATCACAGGCAAGCCCTGACAATACATTGAGTCCGTCTTCAATCCGGTCTCTGCCAAAGTCATTAACGATCTCATCCCGTGCATCAAAGCCTGAGTCAATAACTGCTACGGTTACCTTTTTATCAGAGAGACCGGATTGCCTCAGATAGGCGGCATATTTGTCCATGTTCATCGCCTTCGCGCCCCAAGTGTAATAATCATAGCCCGAATCATCGGAATGTTCGGTCGTCATGCCCGGGGAGGAAGCGCTGTAGGATGAGGGTGCGGCTGAGGAAAAAATATCCTTATACCGATCCATAGCGACAGAGCTTGTATCGGGAAGGGAATTGAGATAGTCGAAACACGCCTCTGCATCTTCGGCGGTTTCAAATTGCAGGGTGATGAGCTTGTCGCTGACAATGGCGGCGACAACATGATAAGAGGAAAGATCGAGATTAGTGCCGTTATACCTGAGCAAGATACGGTAGGTGTTAATGTCGCCGTTCTTCATTGCGTCTGTGTCATACTGCTCAGTCAGCTTATTCAACGATACGCCATATTCGCCGATATCATCATGCTCTTCCAAGGAGGCGTCCGGCGGCAGCTTGATACTTATGCCGTCGGAGGGCTTTAACAAACCGGAGAAGCAGAAAATATATACCGCCGCTGCCGCAAGCGCAACGATGAGAATCGCCGTGACCGCGGTGAGGATAATCCTGCGGCGACTTTTACGTTCAAGCTCGTTGAGAATCCGCTTTGCGTCAGCATCGCCAAGCTCTGCAGCCTTTTGATACCACGCTACTGCTGATTTCTTGCTTTTTGATACGTACTTTCCTTCTTCAAAGAGCCATGCCATTGCCATACAGGCAGGCGCATAGCCTGCCTGCGCGGCTTTTTCAAGCAGGTAGACAGCGTTGGCAGTTTTATCGGGATTTTCTAACAGCCGAAGTGCAGTTTCATAATCCTGCTCCGGTTTGAACTGTTGTCCATCATTATAATCAAAAGCCATCATTTACCTCGATTCCGTTTGTATATATAATGTATATAAGAAGAGCGGGGTGAAAATTGCGGGCAAGACAATAACGGAGAGCGCGCCTCCTGCAATCGTCACGCCCAACGCGACGAGACCCAAAATGCCGCTGAAAGCCAGACTGCTGACAGATACTTTACGGAAATGTATCGCTTGGATCAGACCGGCGAACAGTATAAAGCATACTGCTGAAATTATCATGCCGGGAACGGTATGAGGCTCTGTATCATAAAGCATCAACACATCGCGGAAAACGATCTCTCTCCTTGTTTCATAGACAGGGGTAACGATCTCCTGTTTATCTTCCTTTATTACTGTTTCGTTTAGCTTATCGGCAAGTTCCTTAATCGCTTCATCGGCAGTAACACCTTCCCGTTCCAAAGCCTCAAAATCAATCTGAATATCCGTCGCATAACTGAGAAGTACGCTGTTCGCTACGTCATAAGAAGGCTTTGGACGAACAAGATATACGTCGATATTTTCCGCTTTAAAGTCATTAAAAAAACCGCTTCCCAAAAAACCTATTCCGTCAGATCCGTCAGAAAAAAGCACGACGGCTTTTTTCCTGTCAGGATTTGAATCCTTAGTCAGACACTCATAGCTGTGCAAAAGAGCGCTTTCTAAGTTGGTACCTCCGCCCACAGACGTATCCTTAATTTTAGCTTTCAAATCCTTTTTTCCGTCGGCATCCATCTGCTTCAGATCCTCAAGTTTATCAAAGTCTGCGAATGCGGAACCGCTCATTCTGCATTCCTCGGCAATGCTGTCGATAAAAACATCACAGGCGTTGCGCGATACAAGATAATAGCTTTGCTGTATTCGGGTATTGACCAGAGAACTGTTCATAGAACCCGAAGCATCCAAAAGCAACACAATATCGGAGTTCTCACCATGCTCTGTCGTGCGGGTTTCCACATCGTCGCGGATATGCTCCTCGTAGGTGTTCAACGAGAGCGAGTAGAGCAGCTGTCCTATCCCTGAAACGAGGAATAAAATCAGCAGCAGTATCGAACCGGAAGCTGTTAAGAGCTTCGGAAATATGACTTTTACGCCGTTCCCGCGCTTCGGAAACAGTCTCAGTATCAGCGCGGAAACGATTACCGGCAACGTAACCGTGACGGCAGTACCGATTACATTAAAGAGAACACCCATGCTGCGGTTGTTGTATAGAATTATCAGGCAGACGGCAAACACGGCGGCGGCAGCAATAAAGGAAATCAGCGCCGTCAGCCAGTCGAATTTTTTATTTCTCATCATAATCTCCTTGTTATTATGAAGTTACTTTAATTTTATGTCCTCTGTAAACGCACAAATATCGTGTATATGAACAGTGACAAACCAAGTATAGTCACGATACCAAGTGATACGGCGCCGCCGATTGTTACCAAAGCACACGCAATCGCAGAGTTGAGAAGGCAGAACAACACGGAAGATAGATCCATTTTTCTAAAATAGAAATATTGTGTCAACAGGCTAATCACAATAAATACAAGGAACCGTATCAGAACATTGAGAAAGCGTACAATGGATGATTTGGTATCATGCAGCAGCAACCCGTCGGCAAAAGTGATTTGTGTCGACGCCGATTCGGAATATCCGATGCCGAGCTTTGTACTGAGTTCTTTCATCACATTGAGAATATCGTCGGCGTTGTAACTATTGCCGGAAAGCGGAACCGTATTGTCCGAGCCGCCGCCGGTTGTCGCAAATGCAGCCAGCTCCGTGACAAACGGAGCGTCTTTGTCGGGACGGATAATCTGCACAGTGATGCTGTCGTTCGCAAACAGGTTTGCAAGGTCAGACGGTACCACTCCGGAGCCGTCGGTTATCACAAATACTGTTTTTAACGTGGAATCCTTACCACCGGTTAGGATATCGTGTGCCTTGGTAAACGCAGCGACAAGGTTAGTGCCGTTGCCGGTACCGGCAACGTTCAATGCGTTTTTCAGGTTGCTTTTGCCGGTGCTGTCCATCTTGCGCAAATCAATGAAATTATCGATTTTGGTCGAGAACACTATGGCAGAGAGCCGCGTTGAAGAATCCAAACGGTCGATAAATTTTTCGCAGGCCTGACGCGCCGCAGAAGAATAGCCGTCCTCGTTGGTTGAACCGGAGTCATCGAACAGCAACACCATGTCTGCTTCCTTTGCGTCCTTTTGGGGGGCAACCGTTTCAATTTGCAACGAATACAGGCACTGTCCGACAGCGCCTGTCACAAAAAGCACCACCATCAAAATTGCTGTGAAGCTTGCAGATAAAACAGGAAAATTAATTTTAACTTTTTTTCTCAGCTTCGAGAACATTTTGACACAGGTGTACACCGCAAGCGGCGTAATCGCGGTAATCAGTCCTGTCATCAGCGCTCTGTATATCCATCCGATATCAAATGTGTAGTACAGCAATGTTAACAGAAGCGTCAGAACAATAAATGCACTCAGCAGGGATATGAGCATAGTCAACCAATCAAAACGAGACTTTTTCATAGCAACCACCTATCCTATATATCTTATACGGAAGGGAGAGAGGGCTTCTGCACACTGATTATCTGCTTCACGCCGCTGATTATATCTTTATCAAACATCTTTCCGGAGGCATTCACTGCTTCTAGCGAGAACAGCAGCGGAAGATGACAGCCCTCGGGCTTGTACATCAGCATACCGCCGTAGGCATTTTCGCCGAAGATAACCGAATTTTCGTCGACACGCTCATAGGCAAGTCCGCCATAGAGCTGAATGGGCAGAATAACGCTGTCGGCAGAAATATCTTTGACGGATGGAAGCAACTTCTTTATTACGCTGTCCTCAGCCGTATATACGCCGCCTTTGTTGCTGACTTTTCCGTATTTTTCAAATTCCGTCATCAGGGTAAAGGCAGGTGTACCGCTCTCTGAGGCACTGTTCAGCGCAGATGACAGTACAGCAGAATAGCTGTCGCTGCCCTCATACAAGGGCGCGTCCGCTACAGCCCAGAGGACATCACAGCCCCCGGGACCGGAAAACCCGCTGTTCATATTACTTATGGTGAAATCCAGCTTGATTCCGCCGACTTGGTTGCCCGCAGGACTGAGAACCAGCGTTAGCTGTGCGGGAATCCCCTCGGAGGAAGCACTCTGGACGTAAGTAATTTCACCTGACATAAAAATTTTTGTCAGCTTCTGCCTGTTGGATTGCAGGAAAGACAGCGTCTTGCTGTTCGGCGAATACAGGGAAAGTCCCGCGTTTGATACGATAGCGCTTGCGTTGATAAACATCCCTGTCAATAAATCCAGTGCAGTAGCCGAGTTCCTGGCAAGCACCGTAATCCTCATCGTATCTGCGGCGTCTTTTGTAACCGTGGGTATGGGCGATGTTTCCTTAGCAGCGACAACCGGCTTTTCCACAGGTTTAGGCGGCATAGGCTGTTTAGGCGGCATAGGCTGTTTAGGCGGCTTAGGCTGTTTAGGTGGCTTAGGCTGTTTAGGTGGCTTAGGCTGTTTAGGTGGCTTAGGCTGTTTAGGCTGTTTTTCTTTTGGTTGTGAAAATTCAGCGTCAAGTGTTCCGAATGGCATAGCTTACCTCCATACAGATTTCATAAAATGCTTCTCATCTATCAGTTTGCTCTCATTCACTGCAAAACAGCACATCTGTGAAAGCTGTTCCGCTGCTCTGACGGTTGAGCCTATACATACGGCAAGATGGAAAACGTCCTCTGCCGAGCAGTAGTTACCGTCAGGATTGTTACAGAACTTCAGCTTTTTCTTCTGAGGAAGTGCGAAAATATGCTCTATCAGTGTATCGGCCGAGGCGATATAAGTCCCGTTCTCAATACAGATGTCCTTAAATAATAGCGCACAAAATTCAACATAGTTCGAGAGGCAAAGCTGGGTCAAATTCGCGAGTGCTTTCAGCTCATTATCGTCAGCATAAATTGCGAAGTCAATTACTCCGCTTTTGCCGTTATTAAAGGTTCCGGTTATTCCTTTACAGCCGAAGAAACCATTAACGGGCGCGCTGTTATAGGCATAGGGCAAATCGACCCACAGGGCTTTAAATAAATCCTCGCTGAAAAACTGATAAACAGCGGGATTCAGATCATCCGGAGAATCAATTTCATGAAAGCTGCCGTTCTCCATCCTGAGCAGCCGATAACCTTCCATCGAACCTGTATAGGTACTGTTAATAAAAATATCCATTAGATTTACCTTATTATATATTTTTCGGGTTCTGGATAATGTAATATCCGTCTTGTGCAACAGCTCCGGTAGATACTTTCATCTTCTTGCGGAGAGTATTATAGGCATTAATATTATTCAGCAATGCAGAATTCTTTTTTGCCGCAAAGATAGAATTGCTGAAGCGACCGTTGCTTTCATCGGTCTCCAACTTCATCACATATACGAGCGTATACAGAATAGGTTGTTCGCAGAACACCGGAGTGAAGCCTTTTTCGGAATCGGGCAGGAACTCGGGCTTTTGATACAAAGATACTACCTTTCCGGTTTCCTCGTCGACCTCAAATTTGACGAAATCGATACCGCCTGCCGACAGAATCGGCGTAACGGCGATTGTCAGGCTGTTAAGCAGCTGCGGAGTAGAAAGCAGGTAATTCAGCAAATCCTTATAGCCTGCGCATACTGCATCAAATACCTCCTGCATATAATTGCGTCCGGAGGGATTCAGTTTTGAAATATGCGACAGATGGTAATAGCGTTCGCATTTAAGGGGGACAAAAAGAATCATTCTGTCTTTAATGTCCTCGGGAGAGAGGCTGTTACGGAAGAAATTCGTAATCTCGATAGGCTTGTTGTACTCCTCATGATACTGACCGTAGCCATCTGTCGTCATTTTGTAAAACAGATAGGGTGTGTCAATCGCGATAATAATGACCTGGCTTATGGCGATAAGGGACTTGACCTCCTGCTCGTGAAGATTTGAAGTAAGCCACTCACCGGGAATGTCGTGGATATTGAGGTCGACATTCCCGAGACTCCGCGAGGAAAAGAGAAACTCATATATCTGATGTGCTCCGGTCGGATTCTCATCAACCGTTGTACGAATGAGGGGCGTATTGAATTCTTCAAGCTTATTTCGAATGACGTCTGCCGCTTGATTCAAGCGCTCTCCCGTATTATTTTTTGGGAACAGTCGTAAATCGGTACCCGCGAGAGCCATGTCAATCTGACTGCACATAGACGACAGTACAGTGGTTTTACCGCAGCGTTTGCCGCCGAGCATCAAAACATTTATTGCAGAAATAGAATTATTATTACTCATTGTTATTTCCTCCCTTATGCTTCGCAGCTTTCAAGTAACGGTTTAAGCGCCTTCAGCTCATGTATCAAATCGTTAAGCAACTTGACGTCCTGAGCCTGATCCTTCCAGATAATATTGCTGAAATCCTGGAAGAAATAACCCCATACGTCCGACATATTGGTGATTTTTCCCGAGGACAAGTCAGACGAGGCAAAGGTAAGCCTGTCATAGAATTCCTCGGCAACGGCATAGAATGCTTGGTTAGGCGTATTATACAGTCCCATCAGCTCATGCCTGAGGTTCTCTTCTATCAGAGATAGCCGCGAGGTCAGGCAGTAGTCGATTTCTTTACCGCAGTCGCCGGCGTAGAAATTGATTTCGGGCTTGGCGTAATCTCTGCACAGAGGGTTGATAATACCCAACTGGGAGCGGACTGTTTGGATAATGGTTGCGCGGGTATTGAACTGGAAATTATCCAGGAATACGATTGCCTCGTAAATCTGAGAATACTTCTCATTATCACCCAGCATTTTCTCAAACATCATCCGCAGTTTAGCGGTTTTATCCTCTTCGGGATTTTCATCTTCATCAACTGACTTATCGTCCGCAAATAGCTCGGACAGATTATCATACAGCACCTGAATCAGTGAATTCTTGAAGCGGATGTTCTCTTTCTCCAGCTTGTCATCAATCAATGAGAACCTACGGGTAATCTCGTTTCTGACATAGTGAAGGACGATATTCCACACATCATCGCCGACGACATTGTTGTTATTCGCTACATTCTGGATGACCTCAGCGCCGGGATTAATATCCACATCAAGGTTGTTCAGAATTTTTTGGGTTTCGTTCCAGAGAATGTAGTTTGGCTCGTTGACTTCATGATAATAATGATTGACGATAGTGCGTAACTGAGCGCCCATTGCATTGAAGCACTCTTTGCCCTTTTCAAGCGCGTTGCGTCCGCTGATGCCGGTTTCCTCGGAAAGTCCGTCAATCTTTTCTTTCGTTTGCTGCATCAGGACATTCAGGGCTTCGACCTTTTCTACCAGTTCCTTCTCATATATATCGTCGATGGTGCTGAGGTTGTTAAGGAGGGTTTCCAGCATTGTCTTCATGAATTGATTGTTGACCTCATCCTCATTGGAACAGTCAACGATCATGTGACCGGCGATATTCCAACTGCTGATGATATTGTCAAAGCCGACTACCGTTTGGTCATTCTGACCTTTCCAGTGGTTCACAAGGTAGAAAAGCCATTTTTCAGGCGCTTTATCCGCGAAAGCAGAGGTAATCATCTTGTAGATTTCGTTGTCCTTTTTCTGGGGATCGGCAATTGGTCTGGTCACTACGATAGCGGCGTCACTTTCGTTTTTAACGGTATCCAACATTGCCTGCTCAACGCCGCTCTGTGTGCTCTCGATTCCGATTGTATCAATCAGGCGAACCTTTCCTGCGTCATAGAAAAACCGGCAATAAATATCTGCTCTTTTCACAGCAAGATAGGTAAAATAGCTCTCGCACGCCGGATTGTCAACAGATAAACCGTTGTTTTGAGCGACTATCTTTTTGATTTCCTCCGGGTCGGTACAGGTTTGGGGAGCCATACCGAAGAAATCCTTAAACTCAATAAAATGATTGACGATATTGGAGAGATGACGCATAGCTGAGGTCCTATCTGCGTCGCCTTGTACTTTTTCCTCCAAACCGTCAAGATCGACATACTCAATTCCGTCAAAATCCAAATCAGAGCAATCGTATTCAGGATCAATAGAGCTGATGTAATCCTTTACCAGAGTCAACAGTTCTGCCTGTTCTTTAAAAGAAATAACCGCCTTGATCTCGCCCTCCTTCATTGTGGAATCATTCTTAATGACGGAGGTTGCACCGGTGCATGAGGTCCCCTCATAAGCGGGGATAACATCATTTGTTAAGCGGCTGACAGACTGCAAAAACTGGCTTTTACCCTGACGCTCTTTACCGATGGTCGCAATGCTTAGATAGTCCTTGGAAAAGCGGGCTATTACGCTGTCGTATGTCTTCAGGACATCATCAACCTGCACCATCGCGTTTTCAATACCGAGATTTTTGTAGGTTTGATAGAAATCCTTTCTGATGGCGTTATCCTTGATTCGGTTTTTTCCGCTTTCCAGCGCACGCACCTTTTTCAAAGAGGCATAGAGCGCTTCCACATCTTTGCGCTTTTTTTCAAGTGCATCGGCGCGTTTCTTTCTTTGAGCCAAAATTTTGTCAATTTGCTGTTTAATCTCCATTTTCATCCTCCAAAATAAATATTTTTGATGTGACTGGTCAGACTGTCAGACCGAAATAGGTCATGAAGTATATATCGGAAGTTCGCAGATTTCTTCGGCAAATATATACCTTTTTGCTGATAATAATATATAATTATACCAAATTTTCATAAAAAGCACAAGGCTTTATTTACTATGGGTACAAGTCAAATTTGACAAATTTTATTTACTTGCATTGGTGATAATGCTAAAGCCGTCAGAGGCACAAAAAAATTGATGTTCAATCTGATGTTCGACACAGGTATTACAATAAAGACATTGAAGATTTAATCTTCAAGCTAGCTAAATGTGCGGTTATTTCTCAAATGGGCAACGAATACGCTGATGTATTAAACAGGATTGCTAGTACAACCTCAAGCACAGAAATGAGAGAGGCTTGCCAAGAAGTTGCCAATATTTGTGAGGGGGTTTAGGATGAAGCAACAATTTTTGCTGTGTTCTCTTCAAAGACGGTTACGTCAAGAAAGACAACACGAAATTGGAAGGTCTGACGGACGCCTTCAATCTGTAATCAAAATAAGTTTTTCTAACCGGATAAATGGGTTATAATAGAATTAAGGTTATCCTATGAATTGTGATATACTGAGATACGGCGGAATACTTACCGGCATACGTATATGATCTTTACATGCTTTTGTCTCAATTGTTTCTACCGGGTGAGATGGAATATGCACGGCATCTACGGCGCGGGAAAATCACTCGACGAGACCTTCGGTCTGATTGAAACAATCGAGAAAGCGGCGCAGATCTATATGCTCACCGCCCACCTCCCGCGCCTCAACACCATCAAGGACGAGGATATGGTCGAGCTGGCGGAATACTTCGGCATGGAATACCGCAAAGACTTTCTGAATTTATCGTATTAATTTGTATACAAGAGGCTGTCGCGCTAAGACACCCCCAAAACTAAACCGGGCAGTCCGAAAGGGTTGCCCGGTCAGTGCTTGTGCGCTCGGCACGAGCGATAACTGGGTGGTGGAAGTCCACTGCGGGCTCGGTAGCAGGAACCGCTAGCCGAAGGCAAGGGTGTGCGCCGCGAGGCGGAATCTGAAGGAAGCCGGGTTGAGGGGTTAAAAGTTCCCCGATGGGCAAAATCTCGGGCTGACGTACAGAAACCACATATAAGGCTGTGTAAGGCGGGCGACTCTGCAAGACAAGAGAAAGTCCAATGCTGCCCGAACCTTATACAGTAGATGTGGCAGTCATACTACAACGCTCATAATTCAATACTTGGGAACTCATACTTTAAATGTTAAATCAAGACTCATTAGACTTCCTCATCTCTGCGGCGGTCTGACGGGCAAGGAACCTCAGTTCTTCAAGGTCATCTATCTCATCCGCAACGATATAAGATGTCTTACGTATGATACGGGTGTTTTTACGGATAAACATATTATCGAGCATCGAGTAGTATCCGCCGGGGGTACTGATTGCATTAAAAGTGAGTCTGTCTACTCCCGAATCGGTAAGCAGCCAGTCCGCAACACGAACACAGTTTGTGTTAATGCCGAAATAACGCCTAAAGGATCCGTCAACCACCGTATAAACCTTACCCCCGACGTCGCGGACAATATTGCTGGCAGGATCATCAAACTGCGATCCGTCTTCTCCTCTTTTGACAGCATGCTCATACTGACTCTCAAGCGGCTCGCAGTGGCTCAGCATCTCTTCAATATTCTTTTGAACGGCGGCTAACTGCTTATCCGATAAAGAAGCTCCGAAGCCTATAACATACTTTTGCTGATAGTCAAGACAGTACTTAAGATAAGGTATCTTCGGAACAATGATAAATGTGCCCTGAGCGACAAAGCCGCCTAAGCTGACCTTACTTGAATCATAGGTGCCATATGAGTATACCTTGTCCTTAACGGCGAGGTCTACATGACCAAACTTGTTAGTGCCCTGCGTTGTCAGATGTACAAGGATCTCAACATTGACAGTGTCAAGATCTGTGTCCGGCTTGCGTTCAATCAGCATACCTCCAACAATCTTACCGTCTTTTCTGTTCTTGTTGATCTCTCCTATCATACGAGCGGGCTGGATTGCCGTATAGAGATTGGGCAGAGCGAAATGTAATCTTCTGCTGATCCTATCTTCATTAAGGTCGGATTTGGATACCGAAGCGATGAAGTCGCCTAACATGGTTACAGCGTAAAAAATCATATAGAATCCCGCTATAAGTGACAGGAGCGAAAAGTTTTGGATAGGATGAATGATCAGAAACAGACCAAATGCCAGACAGAGCACTGCGGAGAATCCGTTTCTGACGGCACCTTTGATTTTGTTTTTTACACAGCTCACGCATATCAACAAACGCATGATACCGAGTATTAAAGAAACAATACCTACCGTAAGGCTTGGTAAGACAGCAATATCGGAGAGTTTATAATTGAGCCCAATCAATCCAAAGCCTGCCAAATAGCAGATTATGACTGTTACCACTCCGCGAGACAGAGTATTATTTCTCCAACAAGATATCAGCCTGACTGTACCGTATACAATCAACACGGCAGTCACAGCCAGCGCAAATATTATCTCAACGACCTCATCAGGCAGTATCATCAATAACAGTCCGCCGAAAAAAAGAAGAATAGCCGACACCAGAGAAGGCCAGGATTTTCGCGCTTTAGACTTGATTATCTGCAAAACCATCACCTCATCAGTAAATAACATACATATTATATCATAAGCCCGAAAATTCGACAAGTTTTTCGGCTAAAAATAGATCCTGTGGTGCAGCGGCTGAAGAAGCCGAGCGAACAACGGCTCGTGATGGCTGATTCGGAAACCGCAAACTGAGCGAATTTCTTGTCTTCTGTCGGCAATAGGAACTGTCGCAAAATAGAAAAATGTCATTTTGTTATGAGGTGAGATTTGTCAATAGTGAATTCACACAAAAATAAAAAATTTCAAAAATAACATTTATCGAGTTGAGAATCTCAACTATGATGAAATCGGGGATTATTTCACTTGTCCGAACGGAAAAAAGCGGAATCATACCTATGACGGTAACCTTCGTGATCTGATGAGGGTTAGGTTGCGCTGTTTCTTTTGTTTGAGAGGGTCTAGCAAATTCATCGACTTTGTTAATCGTTATTGGCACTACGATACATAATTATTGATTGTGCATGCAAAATCGAAATCAAGTAATTATTTATCAGCTATAAGGAAAGATGGTGTCATTAAATGAACTGCTAAACAAGGAATAGGACAATGATTTTTTGAAAGATTTTACTGGATATTCAGAACGAAATATGGTATTGTTTTGAACTAATAAAATGAAAGGAAAGGTGAATGAAAATGCAAAGACAATTACTGACTACAGGAACAACAAGTAAAAATAAGAAAGGCAGATGGGACGGTTCAGTCTGGTATCTGGACGAATTCGGAGAGAGAAAAAGAAAGTCCTTCTCCGGCAAGACTCAGGCAGAAGTCCAAAACCGAATCAAGGATTATATAGCGAACTTTAATGAAGAAGTACAGTCGTTAAATGAAACATCCAACTGTCCTCTGAGAGAAGGAATGCAGAATTGGCTTGAAGTGTTCAAGTATCCTTCGTTACAACGCACCGGTTATGACAGATACGAGGTAACGGCAAAGTATCAGATATACCCATACATCGGCGATAAAGCAATCAGCGACATTAAAGGTGGGGGATATATAGAGTAGCAAAAATGCCTAAAGAAGAGCTGAAAGATCTCCATAACCTCAGACACAACCATGCGGCAAATTTTGACAGTTATTCTTGTTTGATTTATCCTTTTAAAGCAATTTTCAGCCTATGTCTTTGTGTAAAATCGCCATTTGAAATAGCAATTCAAATGTGATATAATAATAATACAACGTGTAGCGTATTGACCGCGTAATTCCGGTTGGCGCTATGCGCTTTTATATTATGGAGGAAAAGACAATGACTCAGCTT
>CAJONB010000006.1 GCA_905235715.1 uncultured Ruminococcus sp.
GGTTTGCCGCGACCCCGAGATCCTGATTTTTGACGACAGCTTCTCCGCGCTCGACTACAAAACCGACCGAACCCTCCGCGATACCCTGAAAAAGGAGACCGCAGGCACGACGAATATCATCGTCGCCCAGCGTATCGGCACCATCAAGGACGCCGACCAAATCATCGTTCTGGACGAGGGCAAAATCGCAGCGATCGGCAAGCACAAAGAGCTGCTCGAAACCTGCGAGATT
Source organism: uncultured Ruminococcus sp. (assembly GCA_905235715.1). Classification (GTDB taxonomy): domain Bacteria; phylum Bacillota; class Clostridia; order Oscillospirales; family Acutalibacteraceae; genus Ruminococcoides. Next base: position 233 of record CAJONB010000006.1, read on the forward strand.
TACAAGGAAATTGCCTTATCACAGCTCAGCGAGGAGGAATTGAAAAATGCCTGATACCAAGAAAGCTCCCGTTGTTAATCAAGAAAACGCCGCTGTCGGCGCAAAGAAAAAGGAAAAATTCATCGGCATGGATTCCAAGCGACCCACCGGACGCAGAGGCGGCCCCGGCGGACACGGCGCGATGGTCTCCGAAAAGCCGAAGAACTTCAAGGAATCCTGGGGCAAGATGATTCGCTACGCCCATCCCGAAATGCCCGCCATCATCATCGCGATGCTCTGCGCGATCATCGGCACCGTTATCGCTCTCGTCGGCCCGGGCGAGATCCAGAAAATCACCGACCTGATTACCCAAGGGCTGACAGGTAAAATCGACCTTGACGCCGTTACCGCGACCGCGACCTTCCTGATGATTCTCTACGGCATCAGCTGGATTATGAACTTTACCCAGAGCTTCATCATGGCGACCGTGAGCCAGAAGGTTTCCAAGCGCTTCCGCACGGATATCACCAACAAAACTAACCGTATGCCGCTGAAATACTTCGATTCGACCCCCTTCGGCGACATCCTCAGCCGCATTACCAACGATATCGATACCATCGGCCAAACCCTGAACATGAGCATCGCACAGATGATCACCTCTATCGCGCTGTTCGCCGGGTCGGTAATCATGATGTTCGTCACCAACTATATCCTCGCGCTGACCGCAATCGGCGCGTCCCTGATTGGCTTTATCCTGATGTCCGTCATCATGAGCAAGTCACAGAAGCACTTTAACCGCCAGCAGCGCCACCTCGGCGCAATCAACGGACACGTGGAGGAAATCTACACGGGTCACAATATCGTCAAGGCATACAACGCGGAGAAATCCACAAAAGAGGAATTCAGCCGTATCAACCGCCACCTGCGCGATTCGGTATTCAAGGCGACCGCCCTGTCGGGCTTGATGCAGCCCTTGATGACCTTTATCGGCAACCTCGGCTTTGTTGCGGTGTTCATCGTCGGCGCACTGCTCGCGCGTGACAATATCATCACCTACGGCGTTATCATCCAGTTTACGATTTACGTCCGTCTGTTCACCCAGCCGCTGTCACAGCTCGCCCAGAGCCTGAGCAGTATGCAAAGTACCGCCGCGGCGGCAGAACGCGTCTTTGAATATCTGGACGAAGAAGAGATGCAGAACGAGAGCGGCAAGACCCGCAGGCTCAATGAGGTCAAGGGCGACGTGCGCTTTGACCACGTACACTTCGGCTACAACCCCGACCGCATTATCATCAAGGACTTTTCCGCCGATATCAAGGCGGGTCAGAAGGTCGCAATTGTCGGCCCGACAGGCGCGGGCAAGACGACGCTTGTCAACCTGCTGATGCGCTTCTATGAGGTCAACTCCGGGCGCATCTACATCGACGGCGTGCCGGTTGATGAGCTGACCAGAGAGAACGTCCACGACCTGTTCTGCATGGTACTGCAGGACACCTGGCTGTTTGAGGGCACGGTGCGCGAAAACCTCGTCTTTTCCAAGGAAAACGTCAGCGAGGATGAACTGACCAAGGCGTGCAAGGCTGTCGGCGTCCATCACTTTATCCGCACCTTACCGCATGGCTATGACACGGTACTGGACGACAAATCAAGCCTGTCGGCAGGACAGAAGCAACAGCTCACTATCGCCCGCGCGATTATTGAGAACTCGCCGCTGCTGATTCTCGACGAGGCGACCTCCTCCGTCGATACCCGTACCGAGCGTATCATCCAGAAAGCGATGGACGGTCTGACCGAGGGACGCACCTCGTTCGTCATCGCCCACCGTCTTTCGACCATCAAGAATTCCGACCTGATCCTCGTCCTCAAGGACGGCGACATCGTCGCCTCCGGCACACACGACGAGCTGTTAAGAGAGGGCGGCTTCTACGCCGAGCTGTACAACAGCCAGTTTGAGCAGTCGGCATAAAATCTTATTGTAAAGCGAAAACACACTATGAATATTTGTGTATACGGAGCGGCGTCCGATCATATCGCCGACATTTATAAGACCGCGGGCGAACAGCTCGGAGAGGAGCTGGCGCACCGCGGACACAGACTGATTTTCGGCGGCGGCGCGGCAGGCATGATGGGTGCGGCTGCGCGCGGCGTCACCAAAGGCGGCGGTCACATGACAGGTATCGCGCCGAGCTTCTTTGACGTTGACGGCGTGCTGTACGGCAAGTGTGACGAATATATCTTCACCGATACCATGCGCGAGCGCAAGAAGCGGCTGGAACGGCTGAGCGACGGCTTTATCATCACTCCCGGCGGCATCGGAACCTTTGACGAATTCTTTGAAATTCTCACCCTCCGCCAACTGAATCAGCACAAAAAGCCCTTAGCGCTGCTCAACACCGGTAACTACTTCAGATATATGCTCGATATGCTGCGCTTCGCTGCAGACGAACATTTCATGTCGCAGGAAAATTTCGAGTTGTTTTTCGTCAGCGACGACGTCAACGCAGTGCTGGACTATATCGAAAAACCCGGCAAAACAGTTTACAACGTCAGCGAGCTGCGCGGTCTGTAAATAAGAAAAAGCGAGGACAAAATCCTCGCTTTTTTATTTCAAACTTTTCAGATATTCTATCAGCACGGGGCAATTTCCCCGGCGGAAACGGCTATAGGGCAGGTTGTGGGTGATGATGCGGTCGGTCACGAGGAAGGTATCTATCCCTAGCTGTTCGCACGGCTCCATATCCTCGCGCACGTCGTTGCCAATCATCAGCGCCTGTGATGGCTTGACGTTGAAATGCTCGAGAAGCTCGGCGTAATAGTTCGGATTCGGCTTGCAGTAGGTGCTGAAATCGCAGGTCGTCACCAAATCGAACATGGACGCGTTCAGTCCGACCCAGCTCAGCCGCTTATTGCACGCCTCGAGCGGAAACATCGGCATGGTCGCGATAACGGCATACTGTGCCTTCTCGCGCATCAGGCGCGCGATTTGGGTCGCATACGGATTCTCGCGGGCAATCTCACGCACATTGGAAAAGGTCGTAGCATAGTAGTCGTCTAAGACAGGCTCCAGCTCCCCGCGGGTATATCCCGACAGCTCGCAGGCAACGTCATAGAATACGTCGATATTGTGCTTGCCGCCCTGATTGAACACCATCGCGCGGCAGCCTTCGTTCATCGCATTGAGTGCAATCGCCTGGTTCAGCCCGTGTTCATTGAATTTTTTCGCCATATCGCGGAACCAGATTTCTACAAATTTTTCCTGCGTATAGAGCGGCAAAAGCGTATTATCCAGGTCGCACATAATCAGTTTCAATTTTCCATCACCAATTCTTATGATACAACATTTTTCGCGTTTTCTCAATAGGTTCTTGTAAGTGTTACAATTTTGTGTTATTCTTTATAAGATGAAATGATTTCTTGGAGGTATTTATGAAACACTTTCTTCCCGCAGATATCCTTCTGCCGAAAAAGGATATTGAAACATGGGCGGTCGTCGCGTGCGACCAGTACACCAGCGAGCCGGATTACTGGCATGACGTCGAGACGATCGTCGGCGACAAGCCGTCCGCCCTGCACATCATCCTGCCTGAGATTTACCTCTCGCCCGACAACAGCGAGCGCATCGAAAAAATCAACGCCACCATGCAGGAATACCTTGACGGCGGCGTATTTGACGTACACGAAAACAGCATGATTTACGTCGAGCGCGAATCGAACAACACCGTCCGCAGGGGCGTTGTCGGTCTGATTGACCTCGAGGATTACGACTATCACAAGGGCAGCTCCGCGCTGATTCGCGCGACCGAGGCGACCGTGCTGGAGCGGATTCCCCCGCGCGTGCAAATCCGCAAGGACGCGCCGCTGGAGATGCCGCACATCCTGCTTTTGATTGACGACCCCGCGCTGAGCGTCATTGAACCGCTGAGCGAACGGAAAAACGGTTTTGACCGCGCCTACGGCTTTGAGCTGATGAAAAACGGCGGGCATATCGACGGCTACTTCCTGCCCGAAGCGGTACAGCAGCAGGTACAGGACGCCCTCGAAGCCCTGATTGCCGATAAGGACGACAAGCTTCTGTTCGCTGTCGGCGACGGCAACCACAGCCTCGCGACTGCGAAGGAGTGCTATAATGCGACGAAGGATCCCCTCGCCCGCTACGCCCTTGTCGAAATCGTCAACATCCACGACAAGAGCATTGAATTCGAGCCGATTTACCGCGTGCTGTTCAACGTGGATAAGGAGGACTTTTTGTCGAAGTTCATCGCCCGTACCGAAGCGGCCGGCGGCAGCGATACCCAGCGCTTCACGGTTATCGACAAAAACGGCGAGGCGGATATCGACGTTAAGGCGACCGCAAAGCTGCCTGTCGGCACGCTCCAGACCTTTATCGACGACTATATCAAGGAAAATCCCGGCGTCAGAATCGACTACATCCACGGCACGGACGTCACCCGCAAGCTCTGTCAGGAGGACAACACCCTCGGCTTTCTTTTTGAGGGCATGGGAAAGGACGAGCTGTTCCCCGCGATTGTCGCCGACGGCTCGCTTCCGCGCAAAACCTTCTCGATGGGTCACGCCGAGGACAAGCGCTATTACATTGAGACACGAAGAATCAAATAATATTGTAACACACATAAAAGCGGCAGGGATTTTTCCCTGCCGTTTTCTTTATTTGTCCTTGGATTTTTTCAGATAATGGAACAGAATCAAAAAGAGCAGCAGCGCGCCGCCGCCGTTAACGGCATACAGCCACACCGGAATCGCCGTCTGAAACGTTGAGATCAGGGCTTGATACTGCCATACGGCAACGCCCATCGCCGCGGCGAAAACCGCCAGCGTTACGCCGAGGGCTATCAGAAATTCCTTTAGAGGAAACGGTTTTTTCTCTTTCATTCACATACCTTCTTCCCTGTCATGCTCCACATCATACCACATTCAGCGGACTTTTTCAATGACGAAAATGTAAACATCAAGTGTTGAACATGGAGAACATCCTGCCGAAGCTCTCGAACGCCGCCTCAGAGCCGCCGACGTAGTTGCCGGGGTAGTAGTAGGAGTACACCAGACCCATGTTGATGAACAGGCAGGCGAACATCGCTATCAGCAAAAGATGCTCGTAGATTTTTTTGGATTCGTCGTGCTTTAAATTGCGGTAGAACAGGAACATCACGAAGAACGCGCAGACGAGCATTTCCCACGCGAAGTCCATCATATAGCGCACGCCGTAACCGGACTCCCAAATCGAGGCGATAATGATGAACGGCGCGACAAAGGCGACCAGAGAGAACAGCACGGCGGTGCGGACGCGCTTTTCTTTATCGACGTATTTGAGGGCGAACGGAGCGCCGAAGAGGAAGAACATCGGCAGCGCGCGGTACAGCAGACCGCAGCCGTTGTTTGTCGCGACAAAGTAGTAGCCGTTTACGCCGAGGGTCGAGAGGGTCGTCTGGACATAGGGGAATTTTCCGGAGAAGGACGGCGGCGCGAGCAAATAGTCAAAGAAGCCGATTGCCGAGAGCTGGGTATGGAACTCGGTGTGGGTAAAGTCGTTGATGGTCAGTGAGTAGGCGATACCGAAATCGGTAAACGAGCCGAACCGCGCGTGATTATAGAGCATCTGCAGCCCGCCGATAACGACAAAGGGCAAGAGCGCGCAGAGCAGATATTTGAGATAAGCGGATTTGACGCTCTTTGCACGTCTGAGCTTCAGCACGCCCGCGACGATAAACGCGACCGCGACGACGCACCATACTGCGGTCGTGGGACGGCAGGTGACGGCAATCGCGAAAAACAGCGACGACAATGCCGCCTGTATGGGTCGGATACGCTCCGTATCATCGCCGATGACGTTAGACGATACAAGGAAGTACGCGCCCAGCACCGTAAAGCAGAAGCCGGAGCTTTGGGCGATTTCATAAAAGTTCGCCATAACGGTGCAGTACCATATACCGCACGCGGCGTAAATCATCATCAAAGCCGCCGTATACATGGAGAGAGGAATGTCCTTAAAGAGCTTTTTCATCAGCTTGTAGAAGGTCATGCCGAGGAAAATCAGCGCAAGCGTGTTGAACAGCAGCACGCCGACAAGGCTCTCGAGATAATGCCCCGTAATCAGGTGGTACGGCAGATAAAGCAGGATAACCGGCCCGATACCGTAGTAGGAATAGTACTTGCCGTCATACAGCACGTGATCCCATTTCGCGTTGACGCCCTGCTCGACGCGCGCCGACCAGTCGTAGGGATTTTCCATGTCGAGCAGCTCCTGAGAGGGCTTGTCCTTCAGCTCGACCTGACCGCTTTCCAGCGCGTCGACCAGCTCCTGCGTGATTTGGTTGCCCGAGTTCTGACTGAAATCCGTTTCGGGATGCAGGTTGACCGAGGATAATATGAAAGAAAGTATCACGACCGCGAGGATAATCACGGCGGTGACCGCTTTTGTGACAGTCAGCTGCTCGCCGAGCGGCTTGCGGAAGTTGACCGAGCGCTTGAACGCCCATACAAAGGCGATTCCGAGCAGAATCATCACAAAGCGCAGATAGGAGAAGTGGGTCGGATAATCGGCGTTGAGGGTGATTCCTTTGAGGGTGACATGATTCCCCTCAAGCCCCGTCAGATTAATGCGGAGCTTGCCGACCGCTCCCGAAAAGTCGCAGACAACATATTTTGTCGCGTCGATTTCGTTGAATACCGAGCCTGTCACCAGACCCGTGCGGATATAATAGGAGGCATTCGTCTCGTCGGTAAAGTCGATGGAGTAGTCGGTTTTGTACGCTGTACCCTCGAGGTCGAGCCGGATGACACCGACTTTTTTGTTGATGTCGGTGAACTCAATCGATGCGCTCTCGCCCGTGCTGACCCAGCCCTCTCCGTCAAACGTCATTCCGCTGACGGCGGCGTTATCCATATTGAGGTCGGCTTTCTCATAGCCGCCCTTCCAGAGATGGTAGCTGTCGAAGTTGAAGCACACCGCCTCAATCAGCAGGACGACCAAAATTGCCTTTGCCGTAAAGCCGGCAAATTTTGAGAAGCCCTCGGAGCGGATGCGCCCGCTGAGAAGCGACAAGCATAGACTGACTGCGGAAAACAGCGCGATACCGATGCCGAGCGACAAAAGATAGCTTTCCGCTATCCCCGCGGCAAGCGCGAATACGACCGTAACGCCGCAGGAAAGATAACGGACAAGGCGGGTATACCTGCGCTCCTTCAAAATACTCGCCGTACAGAACACGGCAAGCGACAGAATCGCCAAGATGAACAATATTTTCATAAAATCCTCCTTATAAAGCCGGATAAAATTCAAAACAATTCGGGATGCATCCGCGAATAATGGAAAATGTATTGCTGGGCGATGCCGGCGTATTCGCCGAACGCCCGCGGGCTCATGCCGTCGAACAGCACAACCATCGCACGCTTCATCCACACGTCCAGCGGAAAGCCGTCAAGGCGGTGCAGCCCGTACAGCAGAACGCAGTCGGCGACCTTGACCCCGACGCCCGTGATTTGCATTAATGCGGTGCGCGCTTCATCATAAGGCAGGGCGCGGATCGCCTCTAAATCCACCGTACCGTCCGCGACCTTTTGCGCCGCGTCGATGATATAGCGGTGACGAAAGCCCGCGCGAACCGGCTCAAGGTCGTCGGGCGATAATGCCGCCAGCCGCTCAGCGGTCGGAAAAGCATAAACGCCGTCCGCGATTTCCCCGCCGAAGCTGCCGCACAGCCTGTGCACAATGCCCGCGATACGCTTGATGTTGTTATTCTGGGAGATGATGAAGCTGATCAACGCCTCGAACGGTTCTTGATTCAGGATACGGATTCCGGGCGCGTACCGTACCGCGTCCGCCATCACGGGATGCACGCGCGACAGCTCGTCCTTGATTTTCGCGTAATCCAAGCCAAGGTCAAAGTAATCCGCCCACATCGCGCGGTCGGCTTCCTTCGCGCCGCTTATCACAAGGCTGTCGCCGTCCATGCGGACGGTCGCCGCACGCCCTCTGACAACGCCGGAAAAGCTCCCGCCGCCCTGCTCCCTCCACCGGAAGCACTGACCGCAATCGAGCGTTTCCCTCAGCGAAAGGTCGCTTATCCTCTCAAAAGTCAACTCACTCATAAATGTCCCTCAAAAAATTCTGAAATTAGTATATCATATTCCGTTTCAATATGCTATAATAATTTTAAATTATTTGTGTCCGTTCCATGTAATTCCCAATTCACAACACGGAGGTTTTTATGAAGCCGAATATCTGTACCATTCCGATTACCGATTTATTCGCCGATACCGACGGCTGTCCGATTTGCCGTATGCACCGTATGCTTGAGGAGCAGTACGTCGAATACATCACGGGCGCGGCGATGATGGCGCCCGACGTGCGGATTATCACGAACCGGACGGGCTTTTGCCACCGTCACTTTTCCATGATGGTCAACAACGGCCCGCGCCTGTCGAACGCGCTCCTCTTGCAGACGCATATCGACGAGCTGCGCGGGAAGGTGTTCCCGAAGAAGCTCTCCGACCCGCCGTCAAAGCAGAATCTCGCGGCGATTTCCCAGCTCGGCAAAACCTGCTACGTCTGCGACCGTATCGACGCGGATGTGCTGCACCTGCTGCGCACCGTTTACACCCAGTTCGGACAGGATCCCGCGTTCCGCAAGCAGTATGCGGCGCAGGATTTTATCTGTCTGAACCACTATGCCCTTGTCATGACTGCCGCGAACGATAACAAAAAGGCGATGGACAAAAAGACATGGAGTGACTTTTACGAAGCGACCAACACCCTGTCGAAAAAGTACACGGACACCCTCTATGACGACGTGACCCACTTCACCACCATGTACGACTACCGCAATCAGGGCGGCGACTACAAGAACTCTAAGGACAGCATCGAACGCGCCGTGAAGTTTATCACCTCCTACCCTGTCGACGAAAACTTATAATAACACAAAAAGCACTTCTGACCGAAAATCAGAAGTGCTTATACATTTTAATCATATCTTCACTGACGATACCGAGTGAAAGGAAGTTGCCCTCCCTGTCCTTCACGCGGTATATTTTTTTGTCCCCGGCGGCGTCCTTTATCTCTGTCCGCGCGACGTCCAGCGGGTTGCCGTTTTTAAAACGGTTCGCCTGCTTATCGCTGACGGTCAGCGCGGGATAACCGGCGAACAGACTTTCCACACTGCGGTAATAGGGCGCGCGCTCGTCGATTCCGCCGTTTTCCGTGATGGTTTTCAGTTCGTCGAGGGTGATTGCGTCGCTGAGGCTGTAGCCGCAGGCTTCACAGCGCACCAAGCCGGTCATCACGCCGACCGTGCCGAGCGAGCGGGCAATATCATCAATCAGAGTACGGACGTAGGTGCCCTTGGAGCAGGCGATATCGAGCTGTCCCGACTGCGTCGCCTCGTCAAAGCTCAGCAGCTCCAGCGAATAGACCGTGACCCTGCGCGGTCGGCGCTCGACCTCCTTACCCTCGCGGGCATATTGGTAGAGTCGCTTGCCGTCCACGCTGACCGCCGAATACATCGGCGGAAGCTGTTCAATCTCTCCCCTGAATCCCGCGAGCGCGTTTTCCAGCTTCTCCGCGGTACAGCGGGAGGGCTTTTCCTCCAGCACCTCGCCCCAGATATCCAGCGTATCGGTCGCGATACCGAGCCTAAAATCCGCGCGGTACCGCTTATCCTGACAGGGAATGATGTCCTGCGCCTTGGTCGCCGAGCCGAGCAGCACGGGCAGCAGTCCCGTCGCGTTCGGGTCGAGCGTCCCCGTATGCCCCGCCTTCTTCTGACCGAGCAGTCTGCGCACAACGGCAATCACGTCAAAGGAGGTAAACTCCTTTTCCTTATGTATCAGCAGAACGCCGTTCATAGAAACGCCTCGGCAGCGTCCACAAGCATTTTCTTCACGGTTCCGAGGTCGCCCTCAATGGAGCAGCCCGACGCCGCGGGATGGCCGCCGCCGCCGAATTGCTTACAGAATTCAGACGCATTAATCCCGTCGTTAGTGCGCACGGAAATCTTGAACACGCCGCCTTCCTTCTCGCGCATGGTAATCCCCATCTGCACGCCCTCGACCTGCCGCGGAATATTCGCAAGTCCCTCCATCTCGTCGTCGCCCGCGCCGAGCGCCATCTGCATCGCGAGAGTGGTATATACCACGGCGCACTTGCCGCCGGCGTAGAACTCCATCGTGTCGTAAATCATGCGCTCCATCCTGATTTTCGCCCTTGTCTTCACGACAAAGTTGATGTAGTTGATGGATTGCCAGTCACAGTAGGGAATCACCTCAGCCGCAATCCGGTGGGTGCGGGGGGTGGTATTGGTATAGCAGAAGCAGCCCGTATCGGTAGAAATCCCCGTATAGATGCAGCCCGCGATATCCTCGTCAGGCTCCACGCCGAGCATCCCGATAATCTGCCAGACGGTTTCGCTTGCCGCGGCGGCGTCGCCGTCTACATAGACATGCTCCGCGGCGACAGAGTTGGTGCGGTGGTGGTCGATGCACAAGTCGATTTTATCCACACCCTCCATCACGCTGTCACCCAGAAGTGACATCGCCGCTACGTCGACGCTGACGATATAGGCGGGGACAAAATCCTGCTCCGTGTAATTCTTGACAAGATAGCGGAACTTGGAGGGCACGGCGCCGTTGACGGCGACATTCGCCTTTTTCCCCAGCTTTCTTAGCGCATACGCCAGCGCGAACGCGCCGCCGAGGGTATCGCCGTCGGGGTAGGAATGGGTCAGCAGTTTAAAGCAATCGTTCTCCTTTAAAAGAGATACGACCTCATCAAGCGTTATCATCCTCATCGGATTCCTCCTCGTCGTCTTTGATATCCAAGCTGTTGAGTATGCGCGAAATTTCCGCGCTGTATTCGATTGAATCGGTCGGGGTAAAAATCAGCTCGGGAACGTGTCTGAGCCGCAGTCTGAGTCCCAGCTCGCGGCGGATATAGCCCGAGGCGCTTTTCAGCCCCTTGGCGGCGTTCTTCGCCTGATCCATGCCCTCGAGCGCACTGATATAGACCGTGCAGTAGCTCAGGTCGTTGGTCACCTCGACCCTGACGATTGACAGAAAGCAGGAGGTCACACGCGGATCCTTCAGCTCGCGGAAAATCGCGGTCAGCTCGCGCTTGATATCCTCCGTCGTCCTGCCTAATTTATGATTAGCCATATTGATCGTCCTTTACAGCAGGGCAAAGCGCAATTTACCGCGCCTTACCCGGCAAAATTTAACTGCGAAGCAGTTTCGCTTTTATCAGTCTTCTCTGTACTCCTCGATGGTAAAGACCTCAAAGACGTCGCCCTCTTTGATATCGTTATACTTCTCCAGTCCGATACCGCACTCGTAGCCTTCGGCGACCTCCTTGACGCTGTCCTTGAAGCGCTGGAGAGAAGCAATCGTATCATCGGCGATAATAATACCCTCGCGCACGACGCGAACACCCGCGCCGCGCTGGATTTTACCGCTCTTGACATAGCAGCCCGCGATATTGCCGATGGACTTGATACGGATAACGTTGCGAACCTCGGCGGTACCGAGGATGACCTCGCGGGTCTTGGGGGCAAGCATACCCTTCATCGCACTCTCGATTTCCTCGATGCAATCGTAGATGACGCGGTACATACGCATATCCACGCCGTCGCGCTCTGCGTTCGCCTGAGCGGTCGCGTCGGGACGGACGTTAAAGCCGACGATAATCGCGTTGGACGCATTCGCAAGCATCACGTCGGACTCGGAAACCGCGCCGACCGCACCGTGAATGATGTTGACGCGAACCTCGTCGTTGCTGAGCTTTTCAAGGCTCTGACGAACGGCTTCAACGGAGCCCTGGACGTCAGCCTTGACGATAATTTTCAGCTCCTTGACCTCGCCGAGCTTCATCTGGTCGAAGAGGTTGTCGAGCGTTACCTTGGTGCGGGCGTTGAACTCGGCCTCCTTCTTCTCGTGCTTTCTCTGCTCGACCAGCTCGCGCGCAAGACGCTCGTCGGTAACGGCGTTGAAGGTATCGCCGCCGGTAGGAACGTCGTCCAGACCGGTGATTTCAACAGGAACAGACGGGCCTGCGGCGGTAACGCGGTTGCCCTTATCGTCCATCATAGCGCGGACGTGGCCGACCGCCGTACCCGCGACGACGATGTCGCCGGTCTTGAGGGTACCGTTCTGTACCAGAATACTGGCGACGGGGCCTCTGCCCTTATCCAGACGCGCCTCGATAACCGTACCCTTGGCGGCACGGTCGGGATTCGCCTTCAGCTCCTTCATATCCGCGACGAGCAGAACCATTTCGAGAAGCTCTTCGACGCCCTCGCCCGTCTTAGCCGATACGGGTACGCAGGGCGTATCGCCGCCCCATTCCTCGGGAATCAGCTCATACTCGGTGAGCTGCTGCTTGACCTGCTCGGGATTTGCGCCGGGCTTATCCATCTTATTGATTGCGACGATGACGGAAACACCCGCCGCCTTCGCGTGGTTGATTGCCTCTACGGTCTGCGGCATGATACCGTCGTCCGCAGCGACGACCAGAATCGCGATATCGGTTACCTGTGCGCCGCGGGCGCGCATGGTCGTGAACGCCTCGTGTCCCGGAGTATCGAGGAAGGTGATCTCGCGGTCGTTGACATTGACGCGGTACGCGCCGATGTGCTGGGTAATACCGCCCGCCTCGGTGTCGGTGACGTGGGCGTTGCGGATATAGTCGAGCAGAGAGGTCTTGCCGTGGTCGACGTGACCCATGACGACGATAACCGGCGCGCGGTCGACAAGATTCTCGTCCGCGTCCTCGCTGTCGTCGATAATACGCTCTTCAATCGAAACGACGACCTCCTTCTCAACCTTTGCGTGGAATTCCATCGCAATCAAAGAGGCGGTGTCAAAGTCGATGGTATCGTTGGCGGTCACCATCGTACCCATGAGGAACGCCTTTTTGACGACCTCGGCGACAGTCGCCTTGAGCTTCAAGGCAAGCTCGCCGACGGTGATTTCCTCGGGAATCTCGATGGTCATTTTCTTCGCCTTGCGCTCCTTCTCGATTCTGTCCATACGCTCGCGCTCAGTCTCACGCTTGCCGGAGCGGCGGTTCTTCTGCTTGCTTCTCTGGTTGATTTTCTGCTTCTTCGAGGACATATTGTTCTCGTTGCGTACCTTATCCAGAGCCAGATCGTCATACTTCTGGTTGTATTTATCGACATTGACCTCAGCCGCGCCGGTATCGACAATCCTGCCGGTACCGCGCTTGGACTTGATTTCGGATTTCAAATCAATATCCGCGCTTTTGTCGACCTTTTGCTTTTTGGGCTGGGCGGTATCGACCGTACCCGCCTTCTTTGCGGAATCAGGTCTGAGCTTATCCTTCTCTTCCTCGCGGCGCTTCTTTTCTTCCGCCTTGCGCTGCTCCGCCTCCGCCTGCTGTTTTTCAATCGCCTGATCTCTCACCGCGAAATACGCGGAAAAATCCGCGACAGCGTTCTGCTGTGTAAACCAGTCAAAGACAACGTTCAGCTCCTCCTCGGTGAGGGCGGTCATCGCCTTTGTATCCGTTCCGCAGTAATCCTTGACGACCTTGATAACGTCCTTTGTGGTCAGCCCGAGATCGGTCGCGACCTCTTTGACCTTATATTTAATCATAATAGCCATGTGTGTTCCTCCTTAAATATTAGTGAGGGTTTATCCGCGGGAGGAGCAAGCCCCTCCCCTATAATATCTATATCATCGTGAGAATCTTATCGGCAAAGCCCTTATCGGTCACGCATACCACGCCGCAGTGCTTGCCCAGCGCGAAGCTGAGTTCGTCCTTGGTACGGTTCAGCGGCTTGAGCGTTACATGATTTTCGGCAGCGGCTTTCTCGACATTCTTGAGGCTGTTGTCGGAGAAGTCGGACGCCGTCAGCACCAGCAGCGCCTTACCGTCATTCATTGCTCTGACGACCGTGTCCGCGCCGGATATCAGACAGCCCGCGCGCTTGCACAGTCCCAGAAATGAAAGCAGTCTGTCGTTCATTCCGCCAACTCTTTTCTCAGGACTTCGTAAATTTCGGGCGCAACCGGGGAAGAAAACGCCCTGCTCAGGCTTTTTCTCTTTTCCGCCTTGTCGAGGCACGCGGTATTTTTACAGATATACGCGCCCCTGCCGGGCTTTTTGCCCGTGAAGTCGACGGAAATCTCGCCCTCCTTGTTGCGGACGATACGGACAAGCTCGCGCTTATCCTTCATCTCGCCGCAGCCGATACATTTTCTAAGCGGTATTTTTCGCTCAGTCATGGTGATTCTCCTACTGTCAATCTTGATTACTCAGCGGTTGTCTGTTCGCTGTCGTCCTCGTCCTCTCCCCAGAAGCCGGATTCGGGACGGATATCTATTTTATAGCCGGTCAGCTTTGCCGCTAAGCGGACGTTCTGACCCTTGTTGCCGATTGCCAGCGAAAGCTGACCGTCGGGAACCGTCGCCTTGCACGCCTTTGTGCCGTCCTCGGCAAGCGCGACCTCAACGACGTTCGCGGGCGAGAGCGCCGCGGCGATAAACTTCTTTGGGTCTTCGTCATAGAGGACGATGTCGATTTTCTCGCCGCCCAGCTCGTCAACGATGGTGTTGACACGCGCACCGCGCGTACCGATGCAGGCGCCGACCGCGTCGACCTCGCTGTCCTCGGAGTAAACAGCCATCTTTGTACGGGAGCCTGCCTCGCGGGAAATGGATTTTATCTCAACGATACCGTCGTAAATCTCGGGTACCTCTTTTTCAAAGAGTCTTCTGACAAAGTCGGGGTGCGTGCGGGAGATAACGGCGCGGGGACCTCTGTCGCTCTCCTTGACGCCCGCGACATACACCTTGACGGTGCTGCCCTCGCGGAGAACCTCACCCGCAATCTGCTCAGACTTAGGCAGGACAGTCACGGCGTTGCCGAATTTCAGGGTGGCGTTTCCGGTGACGGGGTCGACGCGCTCGACGGTTGCAGTGGTGATTTCCTGCGCCTTGGACTGGAACTCAACGAGCATCTGATCCTTCTCACCGTCACGGATACCCTGACGGATAACGGAGCGGGCGGTCTGTACCGCGATACGTCCGAACTTCTTCGGCTCGAGCGGGATTCCGACCTCCTTGCCGACCGCGGCGCGCTTGGAAATCAGCTGCGCGTCCTCGAGGGAAATCTCATAGTTGGGATCCTCGACCTCCTCGACCACGGTTTTCATCAGCTTTACGGTAAAGGTTCCCTTCTCGGGATCCATCTTGATATCTACGTTTTCGTTGCCGCCGTACAGGTTCCTGCACGCTGTCACGATTGCCTTTTTAATCTGGGTAATCATGTAGTCGACGGGAATCCCTTTTTCTTTTTCGAGCAGCTTTAACGCTTCGAACAGTTCCTTATTGCTTGCCATTTTTCCAAATCAGACCTTTCTGTATTTTAGTTGGTAGTCGGTAGTTGGTAGTTATTTGCCGATTAATCAAAGTCGTCCAGCTTGATATACGCCGCATCCTTTTGATTGACGGTGACGGTATTTTCGCCGCTGTGGTCGGTGATTTTTACCTCGCCGCCGTCATAAGCCGTCAGCACGCCTTTGAACTCCTTGCCGATTCCCTCGAGCGGACGAATCATCTTGACCATGATATCCGCGCCGATGAAGCGCTCAAAGTGCTCGGGCTTTACCAGCTCACGCTCTATGCCCGGGGAGCTGACCTCGAGAATGTACTCATTTTCGATGGGGTCCGCTTTGTCGAGCGGTTCATCCAGCGCACGCGACATTCTCTCGCAGTCGTTGATATCCACCCCGCCGTCCTTGTCAATGAAAATCCGCAGATACCACTGGGAGCCTTCCTTGAGATACCGGACGTCCCAGATATCCAGCCCAAGCTCCTTTGCAATCGGGAGAGCGATTTCCTTCACAACGGACACGGTGTTTTTTCCTTTGCTGTTTGCCATCCTTTCACCCCTGACATTCAAATACTTATACCGCAAATAATATAAAAGAGCGGATCCGTCAAGACCCACTCTATACTATACAGTATAAACTTACTATGGTTATTGTAGCACCGATTTTGAAAAATGTCAACTGTTTTGTCATAGGCATTATGTTCAGAAATCAATGATTCATTTTCGGGTTATCTGTTCGATTCAGCAGATAATCGACACTAACGTCATATAAATCAGCCAGTTTAATCAAAATACCTGTCGGTATGTCGTTTTCTCCGGTTTCATACTTTGAGTAGCCTGTTTGCGACATACCAAGTATTTTTGCTATCTTTGTTTGGTTCATATCTCTGTCTTCCCTCAAATCACGGATTCTGCTATACATTTCGAACACCTCCGAAAAAAGTATAGTCTAACCTGAAACAGGGTATTGACTTTTAACCTGAAACAGGTTAAAATATTATCTGATACGAGGTGATATCTTTGATTACAAAATTATTATTAAATAAATTTCCTTTCAATAACAGTGTCGTTATGCTGGTTATTATCGCTGCTATTTGTTTTGTTATCTTTCTTGCTTTTGTTTTTATCAGCGACAAAAATCAAGATGTTAAGAGAAAAAAAGAAAGACAATATATTCTAAATAATGCTATTGCTGATTTGAAAACTATGGATAACCAAGTATTGCTATCTATTTACCATGATGTTCAGAAAGAACAAGTTAGGATGAGCGCCAACACAACCAACAAAGCTATTTTTGCTATCCCTACAAAAAAGCCTAACGGAAGCATAAACTTCTTTTTGGATTTAAACAATAGTGAATACTTTACATACAAAAAAGCTCTAGCAAACGAAATTCAGCATCGCGGATTATAAAGTTTCGATTATTGGATAATAGTTATGAGGCTTGTTATGATTTGGATTATTATAATAGGAATTATTGTCGCCGCCGTTGTTTGGGTTAATAAGGCTATTAAGAAAGACCAAGAAAAAGCAATACAAGCAAAAAAGAAAAGGATGGAGTTAGAAAGAAAACAACAAGAGAAAAACAAAAAGAAAAGAGAATTTTATTGGAAACACTTATGTGAAGTATATGATAAAGAATCAACAGCTGTTTTACAAAAAGCTATAGGATTCTCTTATTTAACTCAAATTCACGGCTACGAAAGAGACTATTATTACAATCGCATAGGAAAATGGAAAAAGAACGAACCCGGTTTAGAATCATTTCGTAGTGGGCTTTATTGGGATGCTATAGATAAATTGCGTAGCTTATTAAAAAATCCATGTTGGAAATGCTTACGTTATATAGATAATAACCATACTGAAGCATCAAGCAGTACATATCCTCTTTACCCTGAATTAGATATTAAATATATTAAACAACTGATTGCAAAAAGACAAAATAATCAATAAAAAATATGCTTATTAAACAAAACATAGTTACGCAAATATTTGCAGCCACACAAAATATCTGTCAAGAAAGCGGCGGTATATTAGGTGCTGAAAACGGAGTTATCTGCAATGTTGTATACGATAGAGGTATTCAAACCGCCAGATGCTCTTATGAGCCTGATGTCAATTTTCTTAATTATATGATTGCAAATTGGCAAGAACGCAAGATTTCCTTTGTCGGTCTTTTTCATACCCATTTTTTCAGTGTGCCGACATTATCTAAAGGCGATATTGAATACATAGAATCCATTATGCACGCCATGCCAAAGGAAATTGAGCGGCTTTACTTCCCGATTATTCTGCCCGAAAGCAAAACAATTATCCCATATTTGGCAATCAGAAAGCCCGACAGTGTTAAAATAATTAAAGATAACTTGCAAATCGTAGACTAAGTTCTATAACAATAAAGAAAGGATGATAACCATGAAAGAAATGAAAATTCAACTTCCCAAAGGAGTATTCCGCGGAAACTGCGTCGACTGCAGGCACGCCGACTGGAGTGATACCGATTCCCGCGGCAGAGTATACTGCGTCGGCGGTTACGGCGGTTATAATAATCCAAGAGACCGTAACGGCTGTTTCCATTACATAAAGAGATAACCACCCATGCCCCGCTGGAAAAAAGAGGTGTACATGGACGCCTCGGGTATGTGGCGAAGTCCGAATGACAGTTATATAGACTACTCTGGTATGTGGCGCAGCCCGGACGATCAATATGTAGACGCATCCGGAATGTGGAGAGGTCCAAATGATGCTTATATTGATGAGTCGGGAATGTGGCGCAAACCCGGCGAAGCATATATTGACCACTCCGGTAAGTGGCGTAGATAAATGAATAAAGAGCACTGCTTTACAATTATGTAGGCAGTGCTTTTTTATATAAAAATCAATATATCATTTTCTAAATAGTTGCGGCGGGAACATTCCTCGCCGGAGACGGCTCCCCCACTGTCGCCTCGCAACGTCTTAGGGTGGGGAGTACCACCGCCTCACAATAAAATTACTTCACATAATAAAAAAAGTATTGACAAAAACGCCTTTTCGTGCTATTATAATACCAACCTACCTAGTTAGTAGGACAAATGGAGGCAACGATATGAACACTTCTCATTACAACAGCCGGTTCCGATGTCAATGATGACAAAACCGATATTCGCCCGAAAAAGAGAACCGATATTCGCCCGAAAAAGAAAACCCTATTTACAAACAAAAAATCATACGATATAATAAGGAGAAACATTATGGCTAACATTTATACATCCGCTGACCAACTGATTGGCAAAACCCCGCTCTTAGAGCTGACACATATCGAAAAGGAACTCAATCTCGACGCGAAAATTATCGCAAAGCTCGAGTACTTCAATCCCGCAGGCTCCGTCAAGGACCGTATCGCCAAGGCGATGATCGACGACGCTGAAGAAAAGGGGCTGCTCAAAGAAGGCTCCGTCATTATCGAGCCGACCTCCGGTAACACCGGCATCGGTCTTGCCGCGGTTGCCGCGGCAAAGGGCTATCGCATCATCATCGTCATGCCCGAGACCATGTCCGTAGAACGCCGTCAGCTGATGAAGGCATACGGCGCCGAGCTGGTGCTGACCGACGGCACCAAGGGTATGAAGGGCGCGATTGCCAAGACCGACGAGCTTGCCGCTGAGATTGAGAACTCCTTCATCCCCGGACAGTTCGTGAACCCCGCGAACCCCGCTATTCACCGCTCCGCTACAGGCCCCGAGATTTTCGCGGACACCGACGGCAAGGTTGACATCTTCGTCGCGGGCGTCGGCACAGGCGGCACCATCACAGGCGTCGGCGAATATTTAAAATCACAGAACCCCGACATCAAGATCGTTGCCGTTGAGCCGGAATCCTCGCCCGTACTCTCCAAGGGTACCGCAGGCGCCCACAAGATTCAGGGTATCGGCGCAGGCTTCGTTCCCGATGTACTGAATACCAAGATTTATGACGAGATTATCCCCGTTTCCAACGAGGACGCGTTTGCCACAGGTAAGCTGATCGGCAAGAGCGAGGGTGTGCTGGTCGGTATTTCCTCCGGCGCTGCGGCGTATGCCGCGATTCAGCTCGCGAAGCGTCCCGAGAACGCCGGCAAGAATATCGTTGTACTGCTTCCCGACACGGGCGACAGATACCTGTCGACGCCGCTGTTTCAGGATTAAGATACTAATATTCAATAAAAGACTTAAAACAGATATTAGTGGAAAATTTCGCAAAGCGAGACGAAGGGCGCAGGCAGGCTGGCGCCTGTCAAGCCCGACAACAAAGCTATGCGGGATTTTCCGCAATAGATGTTAAAGGGTTTTATGGAATATTAGTATAAGGTATTTCAAAACGGCTTTGGGGTTCACCAAAGCCGTTTTTTATTTGATAGGAAACTACCTGTTTTCACGGAGGGTATATTTATGAGTAAAAAAAGCTCCGACCGCACGCTGCGGATTGTAATTGCGGCAATGTTCGCGGCGATGATAGCGGTTATGACGGCGTTTGTCAAAATCAACATGGCAAGCGGCTACATCCACCTCGGCGACTCCATGATTTATCTGGCGGCGTCGTTCCTGCCGCTGCCCTACGCGGTCGCCGCGGCGGCAATCGGCGGCGGTATCGCCGACCTTTTGGTCTATCCCGAAACCATCATCTACACCATCATCATCAAGTCGGTCAACGCTCTGTTTTTCAGCTGCAAGGGCGATAAGCTGCTGACCAAGCGCAACGCGCTGATGACGATTCCCTCGGGTCTTGTGACCATTGTCGGCTACTCGATTTCAAAATTCATCCGCGTGCTGCTTGCGGGCGGCACAACGCCTGTCGCCTTTGCCGACGCGCTGACGAAGATTCCAGAAAATTCGATTCAGGCAATCGGCTCCGCGCTGATTTATATTGCGGTCGCCGCCGCGCTCGACAAAGCGGACATCAAAAAGCGTATGCTTCGCGATTTCTAAAAGCAAAAGAAACGGCATAGTCGGTAGCTTTACCGTACTATGCCGTTTCTTTTATTTCTGTTATTCAAGCTGCTTTGCTCTACCGGACAATCACGCCGCCGCCGAGAACAACGTCGCCGTCATAAAGCACTGCAGCCTGTCCGGGGGTGATTGCGCGAACCGGCTCGTCAAAAACCAGCGTGACCGTACCGTCCGCATTGACAGAAGCGGTAGCGGGCTGTTCCTGCTGGCGGTAACGGGTCTTTGCCTTACAGCGAACCGGCGCTGCCGGCGCTTCGCCGGAAATCCAGTTGAAATCCTCGACCGTCGCCTCGGTATGAAAGAGCTGTTCCTCGTCGCCGAGGATAACGGTATTGTCACCGGCGTTGATACCGACCACGTAAACCGGCGCGCCGAGGCTGATACCGAGGTGCTTGCGCTGACCGATGGTATAATGGACAATGCCCTTATGCCTGCCCAGCACCTCGCCGCCGGCGGTCAGGAAGTCGCCCGCGGTGATCTCTCCGCTGTAGCGCTCGATAAAGGACGCGTAGTCGCCGTCGGGCACAAAGCAGATATCCTGACTGTCGGGCTTGCGCGCGTTGACAAAGCCGTTTTCCTCCGCGATACGGCGCACCTCGTCCTTTGTCAGCTCTCCGAGCGGAAAGCGCGTGTGACTGAGCTGCTCCTGCGTCAGCGAATACAGCACATAGCTCTGATCCTTTGTCGCGTCCAGCGCCTTTTTCAGCAGATATTTTCCGTCCTGCTCCTCGATTCGCGCGTAGTGTCCCGTGACAATACAGTCGCACTGCAGCTCCCTCGCGCGGTCGTACAGCCTGTCGAATTTCATATAGCGGTTGCAGTCAATGCAGGGATTCGGCGTCAGTCCGCGGCGGTAGGAAGAAACGAATTTTTTGATGATTTTTTCCTCAAAATCATCCTTAAAATTGAAAACATAGTACGGAATTCCCATCCGGTAGCACACCGCGCGCGCATCCTCGACGTCCTCGAGCGAACAGCAGGTATTCTCCCGCTTATTCTCTGTTTCCTCACCGTCGAACAGCCGCATAGTGCAGCCGATACGCTCGCAGTCCTTCATCAGTAACGCTGCGACCGAGCTGTCTACCCCGCCGCTCATTGCAATCAGTGCCTTCATAAATACCGCCTTTTAAAATCAAATTCACCTATATTATACAGGATTCAGAAAAATCTGTAAAGCCCTTGATTTACCTACCGACTTTGTGGTATAATTAATTTGTGAGTTTGAAAGAATGTGAAATGGGGGGATTTTTATGATGATTTCTACCCGGGGACGCTATGCCCTGCGCGTGCTGATAGATCTTGCCGACAACAATACGGGCGGATATATCCCGATGAAGGACGTTGCCGCACGCCAGAATATCTCGCTGAAATACCTCGAGCGGATTTTACCCACGCTGACAAAGGCGAAGCTGATAGAGGGTGTACACGGCAAGGGAGGCGGTTATAAGCTGACCCGCGACCCATCCGACTACACCGTCGGCGAGGTACTGCGTCTGACCGAAGGCGACCTTGCGCCCGTGTCCTGCCTGTCGAACGACGCACCGCCCTGTGACCGCATGAGCGAATGCCGCACCATCCGTATCTGGCGCGATTTTTATGACATGACCAACAAATATTTTGACGGCATCCGCCTGAGCGACCTCACCGCCGCCGACGGCTCCGACCAATATGTAATTTAATATTCAGTATAAGCAAGCTGCCGCGGAATCATTCTGCGGCAGTTTTTGTATACAAAAGCCCCCGAAAGAATTCGGGGGCTGTGGTTACAGAAACGGTTATCTGACTTTCCAGATCTCTTCAGCGTACTGAATGATGGTACGGTCGGAGCTGAAGTTGCCGCAGTGAGCGACGTTCTTCAAGCACTTAGTACCGAACGCGATGCGATCCTTGTAGTCGTTGTTGCACTGCAGCTTCTTCGCGACATAATCGGGAAGATCGTACAGCAGGAAGTAGTGGTCGCAATGCTGCCAGTCGGTGCCGTTAATCAGCGCGTTATGCAGCTCGGCAAAGCTGCCCTCGCCGTGAGCGCCGCCGTCGCTGAACGTACCGTCGATCAGCGTATCGACAACACGCTTGATCATCGGGTTGGAGTTGTAGATCTCGCGCGCGTCGTAGCCTTCTTTTCTGAGACGCTCGATATCCTCAACGCGGCCGCCGAAGATGTATTCGTTCTCTTCGCCCGCCTGCTGAGCAATCTCGACATTCGCGCCGTCGTAGGTACCGAGTGTGACCGCGCCGTTGAACATGAACTTCATGTTACCGGTACCGGAAGCCTCTGTGCCTGCGGTCGAGGTCTGCTCGGAAACATCCGCCGCTACGACCAGCTTCTCCGCGTAGGATACGTTGTAGTTGCTGATAAAGACAACCTGCAGCTTATCCTTGGTATCGGGGTCGTTGTTGACGAGGTTCGCGACTTCGTTGATGTACTTGATGATCGCCTTTGCTCTCTTATAGCCGGGAGCCGCCTTCGCGCCGAAGATGAAGCAGGTCGGCTGGAAATCGGGCAGCTGACCGCTCTTGATGCGGAAGTAAATCCACATAATCGAGAAGGCGTTCAAAAGCTGGCGCTTATATTCATGCAGACGCTTGACCTGAATATCGAAGATAAACTTCGGGTTGATGTCATAACCGTCCATCTTCTTGACATAGGCGGCGAGCTGCTTTTTCTTCTGATGCTTGATTTTGTTGAATTCCTTGACGCTTTCGGGGTTGATGAACTCGTCGAGCTTGTCCATCTTGCGCATATCCTTAAGCCAGCCGGAGCCGATACGCTCGGTGATAAAGGCGGACAGCTCGGGGTTGCACAGACCGAGCCAGCGGCGCTGTGTAATACCGTTGGTCTTGTTCTGGAAGCGCTCGGGATAGACCCAGTACCATTCCTTGAGAACGTCGTTCTTGAGGATTTCGGTATGAATCCACGCAACGCCGTTGACATAGCTGGTGACATACATCGCCAGGCGTGCCATGTGAACCTTGCCGTCCCAGAGAATACGCATCGCGTTGATGTTGTACTCGTCAACGCCCTTGTACTTGAGGTCGTGCCACTGACGCTCGTTGATACGCTCGATAATCGCGTAAACGTCGGGGATAATCATCTTCATCAGACCGATGTCCCACTTCTCCAGCGCCTCAGCCATAACGGTATGGTTGGTGTAGGAGAAGGTCTTCTGAGCGATGTCAAACGCCTGATCGAAGTCCATGCCCTCAAGCTCCAGCAGACGAATCAGCTCGGGGATGGAAATAACGGGGTGGGTATCGTTGAGCTGAATCGCGGTCATTTCCGCAAAGTGCGAGAAGTCGTTGCCGAATTTTGCCTTATATCTTCTGATGATATCCTGCAGCGAAGCGGAGGAGAAGAAGTACTGCTGCTTTAATCTCAGGATCTTGCCGTCATAGCTGTTGTCGTTCGGATAGAGAACCTTGGAAATGTTCTCGCAGTTGTTCTTGTTCTTGACAGCGTCGTCATATCTGCCCTCGTTGAACGCGATAAAGTCAAATTCCTCAACAGGCTCCGCCTGCCACAGGCGCAGGGTGTTGATGTTCTTGGTACCGTAGCCGATGATTGCCATATCGTAAGGAACCGCGACAACAGTGCTGTCGGCAAAGCGGACGATCTGTGTCTGATCCACACGGCGGACGCACCACGGGTCGGCGTATTTCAGCCAGTTATCGGCGACCTCTACCTGAAAGCCGTCCTGAATCAACTGCTTGAACAGACCGTATCTGTAGAAGATACCGTAGCCGTCCAGCGGGACATCCTGCGTCGCCGCAGAATCAAGGAAGCAGGCGGCAAGTCTGCCCAGACCGCCGTTACCCAGAGCGGCGTCCTCGATTTCCTCAAACTGATTGAAGTCGATGCCCTTGCTCTTGAGCATATCGCGCACCTCGTCGAGGATACCCATGCAGTACAGATTGTTATAGAACATTCTGCCCATCAGGAACTCGGCGGAGAAATAATAGGCTCTTCTGCTCTCGGCGTGTTTCTTCTTGCTCTTTGCCCAGTTCTCGGCGATTTCGCCCATAACTGCTTTACCGATAACCTGATGAAGCTGTTGTGTTGTCAGGTTCTTCGGCTTTGAACAGTACGCGCTCTTCGACAGAGTGGTAATTTGATCAAATGTAATACTCATTTATTTGCCCTCCCATCGCTGATAAGCGATTGCTAAGTTTTTCAGCCTTTCGGCAGTTTCTTTATTCAGAGCGTCCTTCTTGATACGCCATGTCCAGTTGCCGCCCAAGGTAGAGGGGACGTTGATTCTCGCTTCTGTTCCCAGACCGAGAATATCCTGCATCTGAACGATTGCGTAATTTGCAACGCTCTTATAGGTTGCTTCAATAAATTTCCAGTTGACTTCTTCGCCGGGCTTCATGCCGACATAATTCGCCAGGTACTGATCGCAGTGCTCCTTCTCCCAGCCTTCCGCCTCGCTGTACCAGCCTATGACGGTATCGTTATCATGCGTGCCGGTATAGACGACGCAGTTCTCGATGTAATTGTGCGGCAGGAAGTTGTTTGTATCATCACCGCCAAAGGCGAACTCCAGCACGCGCATGCCCGGATAGCCCGAAGCCTTCAACAGCACCTGGACAGATTCGAACAGCTCGCCGAGATCCTCCGCGACGATTTCGATATCGCCGAGCTTCTCGCGCATGACGTTGAAGAAGTCGATGCCGGGGCCGTTCATCCATTCGCCGGTGATTGCGTTCTCGGCGCCGAACGGAATCGCATAATAGGTATCAAAGGCGCGGAAGTGGTCGATCCGGGTAATATCGAAGAGCTTGTCGGCTGCCGCGATACGGCCCATCCACCATTCGTAGCCTGTTTTCTTTAAGTACTTCCAGTCATACAGCGGGTTGCCCCAGAGCTGACCGGTCTCGGAGAAGTAATCGGGCGGGCATCCGGCGACGCAGACAGGTCTGCGCTTCTTATCCAGCCAGAACACCTCGGGATTCGCCCATGTGTCGGCGGAATCCATCGCAACGTAAATCGGCATATCGCCGAGAATCTTGATACCGAGCTTGTTCACATAAGCGCGGAAATCCTCCCACTGCTTGTAGAACTCGAACTGTACCCATTTCCAGAAGTCGATTTCCTTGCGGAACTTTCTGGTATAGCGCTCAATTGCCTTTTCGTCGCGGAGCTTGATGCTCTCGTCCTCCCACTCGGGCCACGCTTTATTGTCAAAGTGCTTTTTGACCGCCATATAAAGGGCGTAGTCCTTAAGCCATGAGGAATTGCGTCTTTTGAAGGAGTTAAATGCCTTACGGTCGCCCTCCATGAACTTCTCATACGCAATCTGCAATACTTCAAAGCGGCTGTAGTAAATCGCACCGTAGTCGATTTCCTCGTCGTTTTCGCCCCAGTAATACTTATTGATCTGGCGCTTTGTCAAAAGGCCCTCCTTGACTAGGGTGTCAAGGTCGATCATGTACGGGTTGCCCGCGTAGGTTGAGAAGGACTGATAGGGGCTGTCGCCGTAGCTGGTAGGTCCGACCGGCAGTATCTGCCAGATGGACTGTCCGCTTGCCTTTAGAAAATCGGCAAACTTTCTTGCCTCTTTACCGATGGTTCCGATACCGTAAGGGGACGGCAGGGAGGTTATCGGCATGAGAACTCCGCAAACTCTTGCCATACATTCAACTCCTGTCTGTATTTAATTATTATCGAATGCTCATAAGGAGCACAATATCCGATACTATTCTTGAATATTTTAACATACCGATACCTAAAATACAACCTTTTTTACAAAAATTGGCGGCAAATCGCCAAAGAAACCTCTTTCCGCGCACAGCTTTGAGATAAGGAAAGGAAAGTCGGACAAAAAAGTGCAAGGGCTGTTCAGGCAAAGGGCAGATTCCGCACAACGGTTGACAGAGCTTTTCCGATGTTGGAATATCTTTCATAAGCATAGCTGACAAATAGTCGAAAACAAGTTTATTTTTCTCAAAGGTGATAGATTTCGGGGGTTTTAATGGTATTATAAGTGAAAGGCCTTTTAAGAAAGCGGCAAGGAGAATAAAATGACCAACCTTGAATTTGACAATACCGTTAAACAATATATCGGTATGCTGTATCGGATTGCGTTTAATTATCTGAAAAACAAAGAAGATAGCGAGGATTCTGTTCAGAATGTTTTTATACGATTGTATAATTACAAAAAGGACTTCAAAAGCGAAGAGCATCTCAAAGCGTGGTTGATTCGTGTGACAATCAACGAAAGCAAGCGCATATTAAATAATAACAAAAAGTATGCTGCCATTGATATTGAAAAAGTGGCTGATGAGCTTTACGCCGACGAAATCGAAAAGAGAGATTTTTCTATTGAACTGATGAAGTTAAACCCCACTTACAGCACTGTCCTTTATCTATATTATTATGAGGGGTATAAAGCAGAAGAAATTGCTGAAATTCTTTCTAAGACAAGCGCAGCGGTCAACTTGATTTTATCCCGTGCCAGAAAACAATTAAAAGAGCTTTTACAGGAGGATTATCATGAATCATATTAACGACTTCTACGCGAAGATCAATATAAATGCTGACGCTGTCGATAGAATTATCGCAACGTCAAAAACAGCAAAGCCACACAAAACCGTAAACAGGATCGCCGTAATCGTATCGGCTTGCGCAGCCGCGTTGGTCATTGGTATTTTTTCCGTGCTCATGTTTCAAATGACCGATGCTACGATTGATAAGACTAACGACTTATTCACTTATTCCAATATTGAAAAATTTGAAGGTGTTACGGTTGGCGGAGACACTCTACAGTCACACGGCGGCATAGCTCTTTGGATCAACGGAGCATACTTTAACGGGCATAAAATGTATGTTGCCGTTAAAGGCGAATGTTTAAAATTTGACTGGGCGGACAATTCCTTGCCCGATATTTTAAAGTTTACAGATTTTTCTGATGAACAAGCCTTTTTTTCTATCAATAACATACCTGTAAAGCCTGTTGGTGATGAAATCGTTTTGACGAAAAATCGCAAATATTATGAGGGCGTTGTTCAATTCGATTTTGAAAATGAAGAAAGTCTTGTTTTTTTGAAAATGAATTTGCCCACTATTGATGCATACACCGATGGGGCTTTTTTAAAAACAGTTTCCGGTCCGTTTGATATGAGTAACGTGATCAGCCGGACTTATACTGTGGATGAAGAAAAAGTTTTGAACAGCAACGATGAAATGTATATTAAGAATGTTTCTGTTATATCAGGAAATTCTGAACAAGGCTTGTCCGTTGAAAGCTTTGTACCGGCAGCATTAACCGGAGATATGGATATTAAAGTCGCTGTCTGCGACGAAAACAGCAAAGAGCTTGTGTTGGTAGATGAAATCCAACTTTATAAAGAAAAGGAGCAAGGCTATTCTAAATGGTTTACTTTTACTGCTCCGAGCAGCAAAAAGGTTCATGTGGTGCTTTATGATGCTAAAAGCGGAGCAAGCGATAAACCGTTACAGGAATATGATGTCACGCTCAATCATCCTGATATGGTGGTTTTTGGAGAAGATTAAATTAATAATACCCCTGTTGTCGTGTCAACAGGGGTTTGAGTGTCGAAAAATTCGATTGTCGGTGTTAGCCCTCCCTGTTAAGGGAAGCTGGCGGGACGATGTGGGCATCGTCCCCTACGAATACAACACACGTTTCCGTTACGACGTAGGGGCGGATGCCCACACATCCGCCCGTGTGCAGAAGCGCTTCCGCTACATCCGAAGTTTTGGAGGGAGCATTCCTCTGCCGGAGACGGCACCCCTCTGTCATCCCCTTAGCAGGGGATACTTTTTCTACAGACTGACCACTGTTGTCGTGTCAACAGGGGTATCGTTGATTCTCAAGCTTCTATTGCCTTCAGCGCGAAATACAGCGCGGCGGCGGTTGCCAGCTCACGGATGCGCTGACGGTCGTTATCGCCGTCGCTGAGCAGCATTTTTTCCGCTTTCAGCCCCGTTTCGGTGCTGACACCGATATAGACCAAGCCGACGGGCTTATATTGAGAGCCGCCCAACGGCCCCGCGATACCTGTCGTGGAAACGCCGATATCCGCGCCCGCGAGCAGTCTTACCCCGCGCGCCATCTCCTTAGCGGTCTTGTCCGATACCGCTCCGTAGGTCGCGAGGGTTTCTTCCTTCACGCCGACGACCTTATTTTTGATAAAGTTCGCATAGGAGCATACGCCGCAGTCGAACACCCCCGACGCGCCGCTGACCGAGGTGATTGCCGACGAAATCATCCCGCCGGTACAGCTCTCGGCGGTCGCGATACGCAGTTTTTTCTTTGTGAGCGCGTCCACCAACAGCGCGGGCAGCTCCGCTTCCTTGATATTTTCTTTCTCCAGTAGCTCCAAAAATTCCGTTGCTTTCATCCGAACCTCCAAACAAATTATTTTTTATTATTATAAACCGATTTCCCCGCTATTGCAATTATGCCGCAAATTTGTTATAATAAATTTACAAATTGCGAGGTGATTGGATGGCGTGGTTTTTCGCCGACACGGATATCACAACCGAATCGTACACCCTGTCGGGCGGGGATGCGGCGCATATCTCGCGGTCGCTGCGGATGAAGGCAGGCGAGGGCTTGACCCTCTGTACCCCCGACGGACGGCGGCATGAGTGCGAAATCACGGAAATCACCCGCGACGAGGTGAGGGTGAAAATCCTCTCGAGCACCGTCTGCGAACAGGAGCCGGGTGTCAAAATCTCGCTCTATATCGCGCTGATGAAGGGCGACAAAATCGACGACGTGATTCAAAAGGCGGTCGAGCTGGGCGTACACGACATCACGCCGTTTCTCTCGGCGCGGTGTATCTCCCGCCCCGACGCAAAAAGCCTGCTGAAAAAGCAGCAGCGCTGGCAGAAAATTGCCGATAACGCCGCCTCGCAGTCCCGGCGGGGCATTATCCCGCAGGTACACCCCTGCATTGACATTGCTCAGCTTCCGCAGGCGGCAAAGGCTTGCGAACAGGCTGTTGTATTCTACGAATGCGGCGGCGAAAGGCTGAGCAGTCTGATTTCCCCAACCGCAAAGTCCCTCGCGCTGATTACAGGCGCGGAGGGAGGCTTTGAGGAAGCGGAAATCGAAGCCCTGAAAGCCAACGGCATACTGGTCGCGACCCTCGGCAAACGTATCCTGCGGGCGCAGACCGCCCCTATCGCCGCGCTGTGCGCCGCGATGCTGCTGACGGGAAATTTGGAATAATGCACTCTCAGATAACAGATATCGGTTAAGGGAAACGCTTCGCGTTTTTAATTAATAATAATATGACACTGCTCAGAAAGGAATTCTTATGATTGGATTTATCTGCGCGCTCGATGTTGAGGTCGAGGGCATCAAAAAAATGATGGACTGCAAAACAGAGCAAACCATCGCAAAAATCACCTATACGAAGGGCAAAATTTTCGGCAAAGAGGTCGTCTGCTGTGAGTGCGGCCTCGGCAAGGTCAACGCCGCCATGAGCACCCAAATCATGATTGACCTCTATCAGCCCGGCGTAATCATCAACTCGGGTATCGGCGGCTCTTTATCGAAGGATATCCGCATCGGCGATATCGTGATTTCCGACGACTGCGTCCAGCATGACATGGACGGTACCGAGCCAACGGTAGGACTGTGCACTTGCAGTGTTGACCAGAGGTACACTCGAGTTTTAAAAGGTACAGCTTGCTGTACTGAAACTTAGGAGTACACCTGTGTGCGAACATAAGTGAC